>NZ_JBBEGC010000095.1:0-28561 GCF_037401995.1 Saccharothrix sp. CCNWYY140 | reverse complement strand
CGCCGCGCCGTGCCGCCGCCTTCGCCGTGCCGCCAGCCGCCCCCCACCGCACCGTGCCGCCTGCCGCCTCCGCCTCGCCACCAGCCGCCCCCACCGCGCCCCGCCCTGCCGCCAGCCGCCCCCGCCCCGCCGCCGGCCACACCCGCCCCGCCGCCGGCCACACCCGCCCGTGCCCACCCCGCCCCAGCACACCCCGCTCCACCACCCACCCACCCGGCACCCACCCCCACACCCACGCACCGACCACTCGCCGAACCACTGGTTTGGAATCGGTGATCACCGGGTAGTGCCGTTCCGGGCTCCGGTGGTTGCGGCACCTGATCACCAGGCCTACGTTCGATCCACCGGTCGGCCGTGCCGCGGCCGTGTCGGTGGGCACGACGAGGTGCCGGGCGGTGCGGTCTGGCTCCTCCGTTCGTCGGGAAGGAGGGCAGGGCCGATGAGGCGTCATCGGTTGGCCGCCGCCGGAGGTGCCGCGCTGGTCGCGGCTTCCGTGTTGGCGGGGTGCGGCTCGGGTGGCGGCGGGGTCACCATCAACGTCTACAAGTACCCGCAGGAGAACTTCCAGAAGATCGTCGACCGCTGCAACCAGCAGGCCGACGGCTACCAGATCGTCTACCACAAGCTGCCCCGCGAGGCCGACGGCCAGCGCGAGCAGATGGTCCGCCGGCTCGCCGCCGAGGACTCCGGCATGGACGTCCTCGCCCTGGACGTCACGTGGACCGCCGAGCTGGCCAAGGCCGGCTGGATCAAGGAGTTCACCGGGTCCGCCAAGTCCCAGGTCGAGAACGGCACGCTGGAGACACCGCTGGACACGGCTCGCTACGAGGGCCGCCTCTACGGCGCTCCGGACAACACCAACGTCCAACTCCTCTGGTACCGCAGCGACCTCGTCCCGACCCCGCCCAAGACCTGGGACGAGATGATCAAGCTGGGCACCGAGCTGAAGAACCAGGGCAAACCCGGCCTGGTCGAGGCCCAGGGCAAGCAGTACGAGGGCCTGGTCGTCCTGTTCAACACGCTCGTCAACTCCGCGGGCGGGCAGATCCTCGACGAGAACGGCACCAAGGCGATCGTGGACGACAACGCCGTCAAGGCGCTGGAGGTCCTCAAGACCTTCGCCACCTCCCCGGTGGTCGACCCGTCCTTCTCCAACTTCGCGGAGGACGACGCCCGGCTGGCGATGGAGAACGGCAAGGCCGCGTTCATGCTCAACTGGCCCTACGTCTACGCCGCCGCCCAGAAGAAGCCCGAGTTCGCGCCCAACTTCAAGTGGGCGCCCTACCCCTCCATCAACGGTGACGAAGCGAAGGTGACCGTCGGCGGCATCAACTACGCCGTCAGCGCCTTCACCGAGCACTCCGAGCAGTCCTTCGACGCGGTCATGTGCCTGCGCAGCGCCGAGAGCCAGAAGTTCGCCGCCATCAACGACGGTGTCCCGCCGACCATCGAGTCGGTCTACGACGACCCCGAGATGGCCAAGCCGTACCCGATGAAGGAAGCGATCCTGGAGACGCTGAAGGGCGCGAGCGTCCGCCCGCGCACCCCCGCCTACCAGAACGTCTCGACCGTCATCTCCACGATCCTGTCCCCGCCCGCCAACATCGACCCGCGGGCCACGGCGGACCGCCTGAGGCAGGAGTTGCAGGACGCGCTCGACTCGAAGGGGGTGCTGCCGTGAGCCACGCACTCACCACGGAGACCAAGGAGCCGAAGCTCTCGCCCAAGGCCAAGGCCGCCCTGTCCGAGGGCAAGAAGGCCGAACGCCGCCTCGGGCTCCTGCTGTGCGCCCCGGCGATCATCGTGATGGCCGCGGTCGCCGGGTGGCCGATCATCTACTCGATCTGGCTGTCCCTCCAGCGCTACGACCTGAAGTTCCCGGACCGGCAGGAGTTCGTCGGCCTGGACAACTACGTCACCGTCCTGTCCAACGCCTACTGGTGGAACGCCATGTGGATCACGATCGTGATCACCGTGGTGTCCGTCGTGATCGAGCTGGTGCTGGGCATGGTGCTGGCGTTGATCATGCACCGCACGCTGGTCGGGCGCGGCATCGTGCGGACGTCCTCGCTCATCCCGTACGGCATCGTCACCGTCGTCGCCGCGTTCTCGTGGCGCTACGCGTGGACGCCGGGCACCGGCTACCTCGCCGAGATCGTGGCCGGCGGCGAACCCGTGCTGACCCAGAAGATCCCGGCCGTCATGGTCGTGATCCTGGCCGAGATCTGGAAGACCACGCCGTTCATGGCCCTGCTGCTGATGGCGGGCCTGGCCCTGGTGCCCGACGACCTGCTCAAGGCCGCCGCGATGGACGGCGCGAACGCCTGGCAGCGGTTCACCAAGGTCATGGTGCCGGTGATGAAGCCCGCGATCCTGGTGGCGCTGCTGTTCCGCACCCTCGACGCGTTCCGCATCTTCGACAACCTGTTCGTGCTCACCGGCGGGTCACAGGGCACGTCCTCGGTCTCCATGATCACCTACAACAACCTGATCAAGGGCCTGAACCTCGGCATCGGCTCCACCATGTCGGTGCTGATCTTCATCGCCGTGGCGATCATCGCGTTCGTCTTCATCAAGCTGTTCGGCACGGCCGCGCCGGGCAGCGACAACGGGGGGAGGCGCTGATGGCCGGCATCGGCGGCGCCGAGACGACGGGCCGCAAGGCCCGCTGGACGGTGCTCAACATCCTCGTCGTGGCCTACGCGCTGTTCCCCGTGCTGTGGATCGTGTCGCTGTCGTTCAAGTCCAAGGCCACCCTCGCGGACGGCAACTTCATCCCGCGCGAGTGGACCTTCGACAACTACGCGGCGATCTTCTCCACCACGGAGTTCGTGCGGGCGCTGGTCAACTCGATCGGCATCGCGCTGATCGCCACCGCCATCGCGGTCGTGTTCGGCACGATGGCCGCCTACGCGATCGCCCGCCTGGACTTCCCCGGCAAGCGGATCCTGGTGGGCGTCTCGCTGCTGGTGTCGATGTTCCCGCAGATCTCGCTGATCTCCCCGCTGTTCCAGATCGAGCGGTCGCTGGGCCTGTTCGACACCTGGCCCGGCCTGATCCTGCCCTACATCACCTTCGCGCTGCCGCTGGCGATCTACACGCTGTCGGCGTTCTTCCGCGAGATCCCGTGGGAGCTGGAGAAGGCCGCGAAGATGGACGGCGCGACCCCCGGGCAGGCGTTCCGCCGGGTCATCGCGCCGCTGGCCGCGCCGGGCGTGTTCACCACGGCCATCCTGGTGTTCATCTTCTGCTGGAACGACTTCCTGTTCGCGATCTCGCTGACCTCCACCGAGCGCTCGCGCACGGTCCCGGTGGCGCTGTCGTTCTTCACCGGCAGCTCCCAGTTCGAGGACCCGACCGGGTCGATCGCCGCCGCCGCGGTGGTGATCACCATCCCGATCATCCTGTTCGTGTTGTTCTTCCAGCGTCGGATCGTCGCCGGTCTGACCTCCGGCGCCGTCAAGGGGTGAGGCAATGTCCGAGATCGTGCTCGACAAGGTGACCAAGCAGTACCCGGACGGCGCCCTGGCCGTGAAGGACGTGGACATCGAGATCGCCGACGGCGAGTTCATCATCCTGGTCGGCCCGTCGGGGTGCGGGAAGTCCACGACGCTGAACATGATCGCCGGGCTGGAGGACATCACGTCCGGCGAGCTGCGCATCGGCGGCGAGCGGGTCAACGAGCGCGCGCCCAAGGACCGGGACATCGCGATGGTGTTCCAGTCCTACGCGCTGTACCCGCACATGACGGTGAAGGAGAACATGGCCTTCCCGCTGCGGCTGGCGAAGGTCGACAACGCCACCGTGGAGAAGAAGGTCCGGGACGCCGCCGAGATCCTGGACCTGACCCAGCACCTGGACCGCAAGCCGTCCAACCTGTCCGGCGGCCAGCGGCAGCGCGTGGCGATGGGGCGGGCGATCGTGCGCAGCCCGAAGGCGTTCCTCATGGACGAGCCGCTGTCCAACCTGGACGCCAAGCTGCGCGTGCAGATGCGGACGTCGGTGTCGCGCTTGCAGAAGCAGCTGGGCACCACCACCGTGTACGTCACGCACGACCAGACCGAGGCGATGACCCTCGGCGACCGGGTCGTGGTGATGCGCGGCGGGGCCGTCCAGCAGATCGGCGCCCCGCAGTTCCTCTACGACCACCCCGCCAACCTGTTCGTCGCGGGGTTCATCGGCTCGCCGTCGATGAACTTCGTGCCCGCCGCGCTGGAGGACGGGACGCTGCGCTCGGCGCTGGGCGACGTCCCGCTTACCGACCGGGTGCGGCGGCTGCTGGAGGGCTCCGACGCGCCCCGCGAGGTGATCATGGGCCTGCGGCCCGAGCACTTCGAGGACGCCCGGCTGGTGGAGGAGCACCAGCGGTCCCACGGGGTGACGTTCACCGACCACGTGGACGTGCTGGAGTCGATGGGCTCGGACAAGTTCGCCTACTTCAGCCTGGCCGGCGAGCAGGCCACCTCGCAGGAGCTGGCCGAGTTGGCGGCCGACGCCGGGTCCGCGGACGTGCCCGGCAGCGGCGTCTCGCTGGTCACCCGGATCTCGGCGGCCTCGACGGCCACCGAGGGTGAGCAGGCCGAGATCTGGTTCGACGCCGACAAGGTGCAGTTGTTCGACCCCGACACGGGGCGCAACCTCACGTATTCCGCCGAGTGATTGACGAGGGGGTCATCCGACGTGCGCGGATGACCCCCTTTTGTCACTGTCACCGTGAGTTACTGACCAGCCAAGACCATAGGCCGGGACGAACTCCATAGGCCATTCAGCGCAGCAAAACCGCATCTCGCCGCTTTCGCGCGGCTTTCTCTTCTGCCGGTCCCCACGCTGGTCGAAGGCGGGGATAACCCCGATCGACGGGCGTCGGGGTAGGGGAGACCGCCGAGCACAGAAGAGAGCGCGCAATGGGGATTCTTGACGGGAAAGCAGTCGTGATCACCGGTGCCGGGCGGGGGCTGGGCGAGGCCTACGCGATGCACGCGGCGCAGGCGGGCGCCGCGGTGGTGGTCAACGACGTGGACGCCGACCTCGCCGAACAGGTCGCGGAGCACATCCGCGCCTACGGGGGCCGGGCGGTGGCGAGCACGCACACCGTGACCGACCCGACCGAGGCCGAGAAGATCGTCGGAATGTGCGTGACCGAGTTCGGGCGCCTCGACGGCCTGGTGAACAACGCCGGCCTGAACTACGAGACCCAACCGTGGGACGACGACCCGGAAAGCGTGCGACGAACGGTCGAGGTGAACCTGCTGGGTGTCATATACACCGGAGTCGCGGCCATGCGCTCGATGCGCGAACAGGGCAGCGGCTCGATCGTGAACATTTCGTCCGGCGCGTTCTTCGGCCAGCGCAAACTCGCCACCTACGCGGCGACCAAGGGCGCGGTGGCCTCGCTCAGCCTCTCGTGGGCGCTGGACCTGGAGTCCGAGGGCATCCGCGTGAACGCGGTGTGCCCGGTCGCCCACACCCGCATGGTGTGGAAGTCCGAGCGGTCGCTGAGGGCCATCCCGGCCGACCGCACCCCGGGCAAGGTCGCGCCGCTGGTGCTGTTCCTGCTCAGCGACGCGGCGGAGGGCATCACGGGCCAGATCGTGCGCTGCAACGGCAGGCAGCTGCACCTGGTCGGGCACCCGTACTTCAAGCAGCCGATCCTGGAGAGCGACAGCTGGGACACGACGTCGGTGAAGCGGGCCTTCGAGGGCGTCCTCCAGGCCCACCTGGAACCGTTCGGCCTGGAGAAGCGCATGCCCCCACGCCTGCGCGAACTCGTGGAACCGGGCCGCACCGCCTGATCCCCTGTGACGGGCCTGGCCGCCCCCGCGCGGTGGCTGGGTCGAGCCGGGCGGGCCGACTGCCACCGGGGGGTGCGGTCGGCCGGCCCGAGACCCGGTCGCGCTACACGGCGGCCCCGGCCCCTCACTCGGACGGCTGATCAAATCGGAACCGGCCGGTGTCACCATCGAAGGGTGGGGACGCGCAGGCCGAGGGTGACCGATTGGCGACTGGTGGTCCAGTCGCGGTTGGACCGCGTGCGTGCCGACCTCGCCGCCCTCGGCCCTCCCGACCCGCTCGACCCCGAGAGCCAGCAGTGGCGGGAGGTCGCGCGGCAGGAGGCGGCCGTCGTGGACGACATGATCAACCGGGAGGAGTCGCGGCTGAAGACCGTGGCCTCCTGGTGGTCCGGCTGGCACATCGAGCGGGCGTGGCGGTCGTTGCACGAAGCGGAGATCGCGGTGGTCGCGGCCGGGGACGGGTTCCTCGGGCGGTTGCCGGGGTTGAAGGCCAGGGTCGCCGAGAACCTCGACGAGGACGACCCCCGGCGCGTCGCGCTGGAGGAGATGCGGCCGGGCGAGTTCCCGCTGTCCATCGAACGGGAGATCGTGGTCGACGCGCTGCGGGCCTCGTTCGACAAGTCCGACTTCGCGCACGCGGGCTCCCGGGCGTTGCGGAACAAGCTGATCGCCGCGTCGGTGGTGCTGTTCGTGGTGAACACCCTGCTGGGTGTCATCGGCTGGTCCAAGCCGGGCTGGATCCCGATGTGCGTCGGCTCCGAGCGGCTGCCGACGGTGTGCCCGTCGGGGAAGGCGGCGGCCGGCGCGGACGTGTGGCTCATCCAGGTGCTGGGCGCGTTCGGGGCGATCCTGTCGGCCGTGGTGCTGCTCCTGCGCCGCCGGCCGAGCCTCTCGCCGTACGTGATGATCGGCTACCAGGCGACGATCAAGATCCTGCTGGGCTCGGCCCTGGCGGTGATCGGCATCCTGGCGCTGGGCGCGGGCGTGACCACGGGCCTGATCGGGGTGGCGTCGCAGGCGGCGTTGCTGCTGTGGGCCGTCATCCTGGGCTACTCCCAGCAGATCGCGACCCGCCTCCTGGACAGCTACACCGACCGCGTCATGGACCAGGCCCGCCCGCTGCCCAAGTTCGAAGGCCAGCGCTGAGCCCAGCGACCGCTCAGGACAGCCATTGCACGAGGAGCAGGTGTACCTCGCGTTGCTCCTCCAGGATGAGGTAGACCACCTGACCTGCGCGGTCGGGGCCGAAGAACCAGTAGCGGACCGCCGCGTCCGGGTTGTCCTGGTGCTGCGGGTGACCGCTCCACGGCTGCACTTCCAGGACGGCGAGCACTTCGGCGTAGTCGGTCAACGCCTGGAGGGGCAACGCCGCGACCTGGTCGATGGTCGTGGCGTCGGGGACCACGCGGTACAAGGTCAGTCTGCCTGCCGTTCGCGGATCAGGGCCTTCAGGTCCTCGATCGACGCTGCGTCCGGGTTGGCGCCCAGGCGTTGGACCTGCTCCGCCTTGGCCAGCATCCGGTAGTAGGAGCCGGGTGCGCGGAGTTCGCCGTACGCGATGTGGCGCCACTTGCCGAGCAGGTCCCGCACGCCGGCGAGGTCCTTCGACTGCTTGGCCCGGTCGAGCACGAGTTCCCACTCGCGGTCGAACTCGGCGACGAGCATCGGCGTGAGGCAAGCCCGGATGGCGACCGGGTCCGCCGCGGGCGGGCCGTGGTCGGCGCCTGGCTCGAACGCCTCGGCGGGGGATGCCATGACTACACGATAGCTCCCGAGACGGTCAGCGCCGCCGCGACCGCAGGGCGTCGATCACGTCCTGGTCCCACCGGTGCGTGCGGATCAGGCGGTAGCGTTCGGCCGCCACCCACATGTACGCCTCCGTCTCCGTCCGGTCCCCCACCAGGTGTGCCTGGCGCAGCATCTCCACCACCGGCACGTACTCCTCGCGGTACCAGCGCGTCGCCACCGTGGCGCGGTCCAGCAGGGCGCCCTCGTCCTGCATCAGGCGGAAGCCCCACGCCTCCACGTGCTCGCCGAGTTCCGCGTAGTCCCACGGGTCCGACAGCAGGACCTCCGCCCTGGCCTGGCCCGACAGCGGCACGCGTTCCAGGAACAGCCGCCGGTAGTCCTTGACGATCAGGTCGCCGCGGTGCCTGATGCCGTGCGCGGCGATCCTCGTCACCACCTCGGTCACGTACGCGTCGATGGTGGTCAGGCCCAAGGCGTGCGCGACCGACACCCGGTGGTGCCCGTCCTGGACGAAGTGCAGGTCGCCCACCCGGTACACCTCGATGGGCGGCACGGCCTCGCCCCGCCGCGCCGCCAGCGCCAGCCGCTGCCAGCGCTCCCGGGTCCGGGCCGACGTGGGGCGGAAGCGGCGGTCGAAGTCGCGGGTCCGGTCGACGCTGCCGACGACCGAATCCAGGCGGATCGTCTGGAGGCCCAGCCGCCGTTCGCTGACCAGCCCCAACGCCTCCACGACCTCGTGGAAGGGCAGCATGATGTTCACGTCGTCCGGCTCGCGGCGCAGCCACGTCGCCAACCGCGACAGCACCTGCCGGCGTCGGGCGCGCAGGAAGTCGTTCTCGGCGTCGGCCTGCGGGAAACCGGTGTCGCGGCGCATCAGGGAACCTCCAGCACCTTGTACCCCACCACGTTCACCACCCGGGTCGACCCGAGCCGCCGGTCGGGCTTGGCGGCGCCGTGCGGGTGGATGTGGCCGTGCAGCAGCAGTTTCGGCCGCAGCCTGCGCACCCCGTCGTGCAGGCACGCGAAACCCCGGTGCGGCGGGTCGGGCTCGTCGCCGCAGTCCAGCGGCGGGGAGTGGGTGAGCAGGACGTCGACGTCCCGGCCGTCGCGCAGCTTCCGCCACACCGCGAGCCGCGCGACCCGCCGCAGCCGGCGCGCTTGCTGTCGCTCGGTCCACTGGTTGGGCCCGTCGTTGTACCGGATCGACCCGCCCAGCCCGGCGATCCGCAGCCCCGCCACGTCCACGACCGCCCCGTCGGCGTTGACCCCGCCCGCCGGACCGGGCCAGCGCGCGGGCAGACCCGCCCGGGTCCACAGGCCCCGGACGTTGGAGTACCCGGACAGGTCCGCGTCGTGGTTGCCCGGCACGAACACGCACGGCCGGTCCAGCGCCGAGGACAGGAACTCCAGGTAGTCGAACGGCAGGTCGCCCGCCGCGACGACCAGGTCGACGTCGTGCCGCCGCACCTGGTCGGTCCACAGCCGGTCGACCACCTCGTCCGCCACCGCGAGCACCTTGGGCACCCACCGAGCCTAAGCGCCCGGCCGCCTGCCGACGATCCAGGTGAAATCCGGCGTCACCCCTGGTGCCACCCCGGGGGAACCGGTCTACCGTGCCAAGGGTGCTCGCCGAGCTGTTCCTCGACGCCGCCGCCATCTGCCGCCCCCACAGCCCGCTCACCCACACCCTGCTGGTGTCGGCGGCGGACGACCTGACGCGCGGCGGGATCACGGCGAAGGTCATGGCGGGCAGCGAGTGCGACCGCGGCGGCACCGTCCCGGGACTGCGGTTCGCGGGCGCGCTGCACCGGCTGGTGCTGGAGGGCCGCGCGCCCACGCTGGCCGCGCACTACCCGACCGCGGGCGGCCGGCCGCACCTGCCGACGTTGTGGGAGGACGCGCTGCCCGTCCTGGACGAGCACGCCGACGAGCTGCGCGCCCTGATCGCCTCGACCGTCCCGCAGACCAACGAGCCGGGCCGCAGCGCGCCCCTGTTCGGCGGGCTGCACACCGCGACGCACCTGGCCGCCGAGGCCGCGGGCCGGCGGACCCCGTTCTGCGTGAAGCTGCTGGAGGTGGGGGCGTCCGGCGGCCTGAACCTGCGCCCGCACCGCGTGGCCTACCGCGTCGGGGACGCCGTGCTGGGCGACCCGGGCAGCCCGCTCGTGCTCGACGTCGGCTGGACCGGCCGCCCGCCCGTCGACCTGGCGCTCCACCACCTGCGCCTGGTCGGTCGGGCGGGCTGCGACCTGAACCCGGTCGACGTGTCCACCGAGGACGGCCGGCTGCACCTGTCGTCGTTCGTGTGGGCCGACCAGCTCCCGCGCTGGCGGCGCCTCCAGGCCGCGCTGGACCTCGCCGTCCTGGACCCCGTCCCGGTGCGCCGCGCGGCGGGACCGGAGTGGCTGGTCGACCAGCTCGCCCGGCCCGAACGGGACGTCCTGACCGTCGTGTGGCACTCGGTGGTCTGGCAGTACGCCTCACCCGCCGACCGCGCGATGGGCCGCGCGGTCCTGGCCGACGCCGCCGCCCGCGCGACCCGCATGGCCCCGCTCGCGCTGCTGGTCTTCGAACCCCGCCGCACCCACCCCGACCGGTACGAGTTCCAGTTGCTGCTGAGGCTCTGGCCGGCCGGGGTGTCGCTGCGGTTGGGTTCGGGCGCGGGTCACGGCGTGCCGTTCGAGTGGCACACCCAGCCCTGGGCCTGAATTCCGCATTTCTGCGTCACTCGTCTGGTCCTGAGCCAGGCGCCCCCGGCCGACTACTCTGTGCCAGATGTATGACGACAAGCAGTTGCGCGCAGTGGACGAGGACGTCGCCGATGTGCTGAAGGCCGCGTTCGAGAATTCCCAAGCCGGGGCCGGGATCATCTACCGGAGAGCCCAGGACAGAGATTCCAGATTCGATTTACTCGTGCACGTCGAAACCAGTCCCCAGGCGAAGTACTACGGTTACTCCGACGTCGTCTACACCGGCCTGGGCGACGAGAGCTACCTGTTCGGCCAGCACAAGTTCAGCGTCGTGCGGGCCATGCAGGGGCTCAGCCTCCGCATCGTCCTCAACCTCGCCGCGACCAAGACCAGCGCGCAACGCCTGAGCACGCTGGTGCACGAGGTGGGCGTGCACGGCACGCGGCTGTGGGCCGGGCTGACCACGTTCAACAAGTTGCAGTACTCGGTCGTGGCCGGACAGCAGCGGGTGGCCGCCACCGAACAGGACATGGCCGAGATCCAGCGCGAAATGGTGCGCGGCGACGTCTTCAAAGCCGACATGCACCACACCGAGTTCGGCGAGGGCAAGGCGGAGGACTACCTCGAATTCCGCGAAGTCGTGGCGGCCGTCCTGCTGAACCGGGCGGACAACCCGCTCTGGCAGTTCGGCGAGCTCTTCACCGACAACAAGTGGAAAGTGCTCCACGCGGAGTACCGGAAAGACATCGAGGACGACGAAGAGGTGCACGCCGCGAAGTACTGGCACCCGAAGGTCGACTACGCGAACCTGCTCCAGGCCGCCGACCGGATCGACCAGGCCGCGACGGAGTTCGCCGGCAAGGCCAAGGTCGGGTCCGGCGGGCTCCTGGGCTGGGTCAAGAGCTGGACCTTCGGCTGAGCCGCCGCGCGCCGCCTCCCGCGGGGAGGAGGCGGCGCGGGTGGGGCGTCAGTTGCCGGTCGCGATGAGCACGGTGACCGTGGTGAGCCAGCCGATCAAGAAGGCCACGATCCAAAAGCGCAGGTTGGTGAACATTCTGGTCATGTCGGAACATCCCGTCGGGGTCGGGGTGGACGAGGGCTACAGCCAGCGGTTCCGACGGAATATTCGGTAGAGCGTGAGGCAGGCGACCAGGATCACCGCGATCACCATCGGGTAGCCGTACTTCCAGCGCAGCTCCGGCATGAAGTCGAAGTTCATGCCGTACACGCCGACCACCATCGTGGGGACCGAGATGATCGCGACCCACGCGGAGATCTTGCGCATGTCCGAGTTCTGCTGGAGCGTGATCTTCGCCAGCGTCGCGTTCACCAGCGTGGTGAGCAGCTCGTCGAAGTTGATCACGCGCTCCGACACCTCGGTCAGGTGGTCGTCGACGTCGCGGAAGTACGACCGCACCTGCTCGGGGATCAGCGGCGTGTAGCCCTCGGCCAGCCTGCGCAGCGGCACAGCCAGCGGCATCACCGCGCGGCGCAGCTCGAGGACCTCGCGCTTCATCAGGTAGATCTGGTCGGCGCTGACCCGGCTGCGCGGCGCGAACACCAGCGCTTCCATCTGGTCGATGTCGTCCTCGATGTGATCGGTCACCTCGAGGTAGTTGTCCACCACGTGGTCGGCGATCGAGTACAGCACCGCCGCCGGCCCGACCTTCAGCCGCTCCGGCTCCGCCTCCAGCTCCCGCCGCACCACGGCCAGGCCGGAGTGGTTGCCGTGCCGCACGGTGACGACGAAGTCGCGGCCCAGGAACACCATGACCTCGCCGCTCTCCACGATCTCGTTGGCCGTGTCGGGCGACGCGTTCTGCACGTACCGCACGGTCTTGAGCACCATGAACAGCGTGTTGTCGTACCGCTCCAGCTTGGGCCGCTGGTGCGCGTGCACCGCGTCCTCGACGGCCAGCTCGTGCAGCCCGAACGTCTCGGCGACGCCCTGGATCTGCTCCTCGTCCGGCTCGTGCAGGCCGATCCACACGAAACCGTCGCCGCGCTTGCGCACTTCCTCCACGGCGGCGGTGTGCGACCACCGGCCGGGCAGGCGCTCGCCGTCGACGTACACGCCGCAGTCGACCACGTACGCCGACAGCGGCACCGGGATCGGCACCGCGGGGCGGTCGCGGTCGGGCACGCGGCCTCTCAAGCCGCCGAGCGAGGGCAAGCTGGGCACGGAGTCCTCCAGTGGGGGCGTCGACTGCACGACGAACGACGACGGCACGTCCCCGACCGGGTACTGCTCGGGCCCTAGAAGATCGACCCTCCGCTGAGGACGCGCGAGGTACTCGCAGGATGGGGGTCGTTACTCATCGGTAGTCCTCACCTCCTCGGGTCGGTCGTCCGCGGCGGTGGAGTCGCTCACAGACCAGTTGCCGAGGGTACTCCCCCCGCGCTCACACTGTCCCCCCGGTCGTGAAGGTTCTCGATCACAGGCCCAGATAGCCAACGGAGGCGTGCGGTGCAGTTCGGGCGTTACTACGAGGAGTTCGAGGTCGGCGCGGTCTACAAGCACTGGCCCGGGAAGACGGTCACCGAGTACGACGACCACCTGTTCTGCCTGCTCACCATGAACCACCACCCGCTGCACATGGACGCGCACTACGCGGCGGAGACCACCGACTTCGGCAAGAACGTCGTGGTCGGCAACTACATCTACTCGCTGCTGCTGGGCATGTCCGTGCCGGACGTGTCGGGCAAGGCGATCGCGAACCTGGAGGTCGAGTCGCTGCGGCACATCAAGCCGACCTTCCACGGCGACACCATCTACGGTGAGACGGAGGTGCTCGACAAGACCCCGTCGAAGTCGAAGGACGACCGGGGCGTGGTCTACGTCGAGACCCGCGGGTACAAGCAGGACGGCACGGTCGTCTGCGTGTTCCGCCGCAAGGTGATGGTGCCCAAGCGGTCCTACGGCGACGCCCGCGGTGGCGAGCAGCCGGGTAGGCCCGAGCCGAAGGAGTGAGATGACCTCCGTGGACCTCGCGCGGCAGCGACTGGCCCGGTTCGCCGAGCGGGAGGCGCACGGCGTCTCCCCGCTCTACGAGCACCTGGCCGCGCACGCCGCGCGGGACCCGGAGGTCGCCGGACTGCTGACCGCCGCCCCGGAGCACTTCGCCCACGCGACCCTGCTCCTGGCGGCGGCGCACCGGCTCGTGCAGGCCGAGCCGTTCCACGAGCTGTCCAACTACTACCCGTCGCTGGGTGGGACCTACGGCCCCGACGAGGGCACGTGGCCGCTGTTCCGGTCCTTCGTCCTGGACCGCGCGGACCGCATGCGCGAGCTGATCGCGACCCGCACGACGCAGACCAACGAGGTGCGCCGGGCGGCCCTGCTGTACCCGGCGGTCGCGCTGGTGAAGGGACCGGTCGGGCTGCTGGAGGTCGGCTGCTCCGCGGGCCTGCTGCTGGGCCTGGACCAGTACGGCTACCGCTACCAGACCCAGGAGGCCGGTCAGCTCGTCGCCGGTCCCGCGAAGGCGGCGGTGGGCGTGCACTGCGCGCTGGGGCTGGCGCCCGGGGCGGTGCTGCCCAAGATCCCGAAGACGGTGAAGGTCGGCGCGAAGGTCGGCCTGGACCGGGCGCCCGCGGACCTGGCCGACGAGGACACCCACGCGTGGCTGGAGGCGTGCGTCTGGGCCGACCAGCCCGAGCGCCTGCGGCTGTTCGGCGTGGCGGCGACCGTGCAGCGCAAGTCCCCGCCCACCCTGGTCGAGGGCGACGCCGTCGCGGACCTCGGGCGGGCGGCGGCGCTGGTGCCCGCCGAGCTGCCGCTGGTCGTGATCACCAGCAACGTGCTGGCGTACGTGCCGGGCGCTTCGTTCGTGGCGGCCCTGCGCGAGCTGGACCGGCCGGTGTGGTGGGTCAGCCACGAGTCCTACGCGGCCGGGCTGGAGCACGTGCTGCCGGGGCGGGACGACCTGCGGGCCGAGGAGTCGGCGTTCGGGGTGCTGGGCATCGCGCGGATCGAGGAAGGTGAGGTCCGCTCGGCCAAGGCCCTCGCCAAGACCGCCCTCCACGGCCAACGGCTGACCTGGCTGCCCTGAGTGTTTTCGTGTTGGACGCTCGCGATGTTCCAGGCCCGGAAACTTTGCGAGCGTCCAACACGTTTCATGTGCACCCCCGCAGCCCACCAGCCACGATCGGGCGAAGTCGATCAGGCCCGCGGCAGCTGCCCCCACGCCTGGAGGGCCTCGCGGAGGCCTTCGGTGAGCGGAAGTGTGTCCAAGATCGCAGTGGTCACCCACCCGACCTCGGCCGCGTCGTCCCCCGCTCGGAGCACACCGGATCGCACCTGGCAGGCGTAGTCGTGGATGTCGTAGACGCCGTGCACCGCCGGACGGGTGACGCTGCCGATCCACGCGCCCACCGTCACGGAGAGTCCCGTCTCCTCACGGATTTCGCGGATCAGGGCCGCGTGGTCGTCCTCGCCGGGCTCGACTCGTCCACCCGGTACCGACCACCGTCCCTCACCTGGGGGATTGGCCCTTCGCACGAGTAGCAGTCGCCCGTTCGAGTCATGCACGATGCCGCCGACACAGCGGATCAAGGGGGCTCTATCGGCCGTCACGGTGACTCAGTGTAGTGACCCCTCAACGGCGGTGCAGGAGGCTGACCCAAGTGCGGTACAAAACTCCCAAGGTGCCGCGTGGTGCGGTACAACGGTTTTCACTGGCGCCAAACGGGTGCGGTAGCGAACGGGGTTGATCACCGTGAATCTGAAGAAGATTCTCACCTTCGCCGGGGTCGGCTTGCTCCTGTTCTTCCTCATCGCGGAGCCCAACCAGGCGGCTCAGCTGGTGCAGAACATCCTGGGCACGCTGCGGGAAGCCGCTGAGGCGCTCATCACCTTCGTGAAACAATTGTTCTGAGGTAGGCGCCCGGCACCTCCACCCACGGCGAAGGGTCCACAGGCATGTTCGCACCACGTGACCCCGACGAGTACCTGCTCCCGACGGAGCGGCGGGTCATCCGGGTCCGCAGGCACTGGAGCAGTCTGCTCTGGGATCTCCTGGAGGCGGCGGCGCTGCTCGCCGGCTGCATGATGATCTCGTACCTGCTGCCCCAGAGCCTGGGCGTGGTGCAGAACATCCTCTGGTACGTAGCGCTGTTCGTGCTGCTCAGGCTGACCTACTTCGTCATGGAGTGGTGGGTGGAGCGCATCGTCGTGACCGACAAGCGGTTCATGATCTCCTCGGGGGTCTTCGAGACCAAGGTCGCCATGATGCCGATCAGCAAGGTCACCGACCTCACCTACGAGCGTTCGGTGCTCGGGCGCATGTTCGGCTTCGGCACCCTGATCGTGGAGTCGGCCGGTCAGATCCAGGCGTTGAACCGGATCGAGTACCTGCCGAACCCCGAGGAGGTCTACGACGCCATCTCGGAGCTGACCTTCGGCGACAAGAAGGCGCAGGCCGAGCGGTTCTCGATGATCAAGGCTCAACGGGCGGCGCGCGGTAAGAAGATGGTGCCGTAGGTCAGACTGGGCGGGTGCGCATCGACCTGCACACCCACTCGACCGAGTCCGACGGGACCGACACGCCCGCGCAACTGGTGGCCGCCGCGGCGGCTGCCGGCCTGTCCGCGGTGGCGCTGACGGACCACGACACCGCCGCCGGCTGGTCGGAGGCGGCGTCCGCGCTGCCCCCGGGCCTGAAGCTGGTGCGGGGCGCGGAGCTGTCCTGCGCGTCCGACAACGGCGCCGGGCGGACGATCACCGTCCACCTGCTGGCCTACCTGTACGACCCCACCTCACCGGCGCTGGTCGAGGA
Source organism: Saccharothrix sp. CCNWYY140 (assembly GCF_037401995.1). NCBI lineage: Bacteria > Bacillati > Actinomycetota > Actinomycetes > Pseudonocardiales > Pseudonocardiaceae > Saccharothrix > Saccharothrix sp. CCNWYY140. The sequence continues at coordinate 12,553 of NZ_JBBEGC010000095.1, read as the reverse complement.
GCAGCTGCGGCTGCGCTTCGAACGCCGGCAACGGCTGCGCAAGATGGCGCTGCACATGGTGGAGGACGGCTTCCCCATCGACCCGGACGAGTTGATGGCCTCCATGCCGGCCGACGCGCCGGCCGGCCGCCCACACCTGGCGATGGCACTCATCCGGGCCGGGGTGGTGTCGACGGTGGACGAGGCCTTCGCCCGCTACCTGACCGGTGGCCGCTACTACGTGCCGCGGACGGACACCCCGGTGGCACGGGCGATCGAGATGATCCGCGAGGCGGGCGGGGTGACCGTGCTGGCCCACCCCTTCGCGTCCTCGCGGGGACCGATCGTGTCGGAGCAGGTGGTGGCCGACTTGGCGACCCTGGGCCTGGGCGGCGTCGAGGTGGACCACCCCGACCACGACCCGGCGACCCGGGCCCGGTTGCGCGGCTTGGCGGGCGAGCTGGGCCTGCTGGTGACGGGCTCGTCGGACTACCACGGCACCAACAAGACGGTGCGCCTAGGCGCGGAGACGACGTCCCCGGAGGTCCTCGACGCCTTGGCCGACCGAGCCACCGGCACCAAAATCCTGGTCGGCTAACCCCTCCCCTCCCGGCCCGGCCACGGCCACGGCCCCCCACCACCCTCGCCACCCGACACACCCTCCACCCCACTCGCCCCCCACCACGCCTCACCGCCCTCAGCCCGCCCGCCGCCCTCAGCCCGCCCGCCGCTCTGCCGCCGGCCCGCCGCTCTGCCGCCGGCCCGCCGCCCTGCCGCCGGCCTGGCTCCGCCGCTCTGCCCGCTGGCCGCGAACCGACCTGCCGACTCGCCGCCCACCACCCTTCACACCCTCTGCCCGACTGCCGCGCCTGCCGCCAGCCAGCCCGACCTGTCGCTTCGCCCACCGCCCCGCTGCCAGCCGCCCCGCCGCCCACCGACCTGCCGCCCACCGCCCTGCCGCCCGCCCTGCCGCCGCCCGCCGCCTGCCGCCGCCCGCCCTGCCGCCGCCGCCCCCCGCCGCCTGCCGCCGCCTGCCGCCCTGCCGCTGGCCGCCTGCGGCCGGCCTGCTCGCTGGCCGCGAACCGACCTGCCGACTCGCCGGCCGTCTGCCGATTCGCCGCCTGCCGCGCTGCTGGTTCGGGCTGCCTGCCGCTCGCCGGCGACCCGCCGCCTGCCGCGCTGCCCAACTTCGTGCCGCCCGCCGATGCCGTGGTCTGCACCCGGCTGATGCATGCCGGCCGCCGCTCGCTCGCTGTTGCTCGCCGGCCAGCACCGCTATCGATGTCGTACCCGCGTAGGAAAATTGAGTTGGGGGCCGGAGGCCGCGGCTTGAGTGCTCGGCGTGGTTCGGCTGGTGGGCGTCGCCGGGCTGGGGCGCGCCTCGACTGGGGCGCGGGTCGACTGGGGGCGTGCCTCGTTTGGGGCGTGCCTCGACCGGTGGGCGCGGGTCGGCGGTGGGCGGGGCTTGAGCGGTGGGTGGGTGTGGGCTGGGTGTCGAGGCGGGGTGCGGCTTGGTGTGGGTGCCCGTCGAGGTGCGGCAGTGTGCCTCGGGTGTGCGGCCTGGATCCGAAAGTGCGGCGTGCGGAAGCGCGGCTCGGGTGTAGGAGCGCGGCTGGGGACGGAAGCGTGGCTCTGGGGTGCGGAAGCGCGGGCTCGGGGTGAGGGCGCGGCCGGCGGCGGGCGGGCGGAAGCGGGGCTCGAGGGCCGGGGTGTGGTCCGTGGCGACAGCGGAGTCGAGGGTGGGGCCTGACTGAGTGGGGGTTGGGCCGGTTGGGGGGAGCGTGAGGGCGGGCGGTTCGGGGGGTGGGTGGGCTGGGTAGCGTTGGGGTGTGCCAGATCAGTTGGGGTTCGACTTCGGGGTCATGCCGAAGCGGCTGGTGAAGGTGACGCCGGCCAAGCTCGCCACGTGGGCCGATTGCCCGCGGCGGTTTCGGATGGCTTACCTCGATCGGCCCACGCCGCCTCGGGGTGGGGCCTGGGCGCACAACACGCTCGGCGCGGTGGTGCACAACGCGCTCAAGGCGTTGTTCGACCTGCCCGTCTCGAAGCGGTCGCCTGAGCACGCCGTCGCGCTGTTGCACCGGCAGTGGAAGGACGAAGGGTTCCGGGACGCCGAGCAGGCCGCCGTCTACCGCGCGCGGGCCGAGGGGTGGGTGCGCGACTACGTCGAGCGGCTGGACACGTCGATCGAGCCGGTCGGGATCGAGCGGTGGGTGTCCACGCCCACGCAGCGGATCGTCGCCGAAGGGCGGGTCGACCGGATCGACCTGCGGGACGGCGAGTTGGTGATCGTCGACTACAAGACCGGGCGGCACGCCCTGACCGTCGACGACGCCCGCGGGTCGCAGGCCCTGGCCTTGTACGCGCTCGCCGCACGGCGTACCTTGCGCAAGCCGTGCCGCCGGGTGGAGCTGCACCACCTGCCCACCGGCACGGTCGCGGTGTGGGAGCACACCGAGGAGAGCCTGGCCCGTCACGTCTCGCGCGCCGAGGAGGCCGCGGACGAGTTGGGGCTCGCGAGCGACACCCTCGCCGCGGGCGGCGATCCGGAGATCCTGTTCCCGCCCCGCACCGGCAACCAGTGCACCTGGTGCGACTTCCGCCGCAGCTGTCCGGAAGGGCAGCAGGCGGCGCCGACACTCGATCCGTGGGCGCTGCTCGCGCCGTAGGGAGACACGTGACACAGGTGGAGACCGAGCCGCGGCTGCTGAGGGTGTGGCGCGGCGCCGGCGGCGCGGTGGCCGTGGGTCTCGTGCTGCTCGCGTTGGCGCTGATCGGGGTGCAGGTCTACGCGGGCACCCGCGACCTGCACGGGCCGGGCCTGGACATGGTGATCGGTCACGTCGTGGCGGGAGCGGCGGCGGTCGGCGCGCAGGTCGTCGCCGACCGGTCCCGGCGGTGGGTGGCCGCCGCCGCGAGCCTCGGCGTGTTCGTCGTCGGGGCGCTCGTGCTCTGGGTCTACTGGTGGGCCTGACGCCCGCGGGTCAGGAAGCGTAGGTCTGCTCGCCGCGGATCAGGCCGGCGCGCACGGCCGACATCAGGGCCTGCGCCCGGTTGGACGCGCCGAGCTTCTCGTACAGCCGCGACACGTAGGTCTTGGCCGTCGACTGGCTCACGTACAGCGACCGCGCGATGGACGGGATGGACGTGCCGTCGCGCAGCAGCACCAGGACCTCCCGCTCGCGCGGGCTCAGCGCCAGCCGGTCGTCGGTGCTGCGCTTGCGGGCCAGTGCGCCCGCCAACCCCGACGCCGTGAACGAGCAGGCGGCCACCGACGCGTGCCGGATCGCCGCCAGCACCTCCTCCACCGGCGCGGTCTTGGCGACGAACGCGGACGTCCCGGTCTCCAAAGCCCGGAACAGCACGTCGTCCGCTCCCAGCGAGGTCAGCATGACGATGCCCAGGTCGTCGCGGCGGTCGCGCAGGTCGCGGGCCAGGCGCAGGCCGTCGCCGTCGGGCAGGGCGACGTCGATGGTGACGACGTCCGGGGCGTGGGCGGCGACGACGGCGGGCGCGGCGGCGGCCGTGGTGGCCTCGGCGACGACCTTGATGTCGGGGGAGGAGTCCGCGACCGTGGACAGACCGAACCGGGTGAGCGTGTGACCGTCGACTACGACGAGGCGGATCGGCATGGTTCCTCCTGCCGGACGTCACGGTCCGTCATGTGAAGGGTCAACCGCTACGTCGATCGGAGTACCGCCGGAAGTTACACGCGTCCTCCGAATGGGGTCTAAAGTCCTCGCCCGATCGGGATCAGAACAGGGACCGCATGATGCTGATCGCCCCTGGACCCAGGATGACCACGAAGATCGCCGGGAACAGGCACACCACCAGCGGGAACAGGATCTTGACCGGCACCTTCTGCGCCTGCTCCTCGGCCCGCTGCCGCCGCCGCACCCGCATCCCCTTGGCCTGCTCGCGCAGCACCCGGCCGATCGGCACGCCCAGCTCGCCCGCCTGCACGAGCGCCGACACGAACGTGCGCAGCTCGGACACCGTGGTCCTCTCGGCGGTGGCCCGCAGCGCCTGCGTGCGGGACGTCCCCAGCTGGGTCTCCTGGAGCACCCGGGCGAACTCGGCGGCCAGCGGACCCCGCGTGTTCCGCGCGACCTGCGCCAGCGCCGCGTCGAATCCCAGGCCCGCCTCGACGCACACGGTGAGCATGTCCAGCGCGTCGGGCAGGGCGTCGCGGATCTTCGCCTGCCGCTTCTGGCCCGCGTTGAGCAGCAGCACGTCCGGCAGGAAGAACCCGGCCACCGCGCCGACCGCCCCGTACAGCAGCAGCGTGCCGAAGTGCCCCGACCCCAGCAGCGCGCCCAACCCGGCCACCGCGAACAACCCGAAGCCCTTCACCGCGAGCACCCGGTCCGGCGTCCACGCGGGCGGGTTGCCCGCGAGATCCAACCGGCGCTGCAAGGTCGCCTCGATGCCCGCCGGGGACAGCCGCAGCACCAGCGCCCGCAGCCACCCGGGCGCGGTCTCGAAGGACCGCTTGGCGGGCGGCACGCCGGGCGCGGTGCGGGAGTAGCCGTGCTCGATCGCGGTCAGGGCACCGGCGACGCCGCCGCGACCGGGCGGACCGCCGGCCACCGCCACCGTGCCCAGGACGATCGCCAGCACCAGCGCGCCGAGCGCGCCCAGCAGCAGCACCATGTCACACCTCCACGCGCACGAGCTTGCGCATCCACAGGGCGCCCAGGCCCACCAGCACGGTCGAGCCGCCGACCATCAGCCAGCCGATCGCGGTGGTGAACAACGGGCGCATGTACTCGTAGCGGGTGAGCAGCAGCCACGCCGCCAGCCCGATCGGCAGCGCGATGAGGATGTAGGCCGACAGCCTGCCCTCGGCGCTGAGCGCGTGGACCTGGCGGCGGGTCTGCGCCCGGTCCCGCATGGTCGCCACGGTGGTCAGCAGCACTTCGGCGAGGTTGCCGCCGACGGACCGCTGGATGCGCACGGCCATCACGATCCACTTCAGGTCCGTGCTGGTCATCCGGTCGGCGACCCGGTCGAGCGCGTCGGTCAGGTCGACGCCGACCCGGGTCTCGGCCAGCGCCCGGGACACCTCGCCCGCCGTCGGCTGGGTCTCGTCGCGCACCACCGCGTCCAGCGCCTGGGCCAGCGAGAACCCGGACTGGAGCGACCCGGCGACCAGTTGCAGCACGTCCGGCAGCTGGTCGCGGAACGCCGATCGCCGCCGGCTGATCCGGAAGCTCACGTACAGGTGGGTGCCCAGCACCGCGACCAGCGCGCCGGCCGGGCCGCCGAGCCACGGGTTGCCGACCAGCAACGCGGTCACCACGCCGAGCACGACCGCGCCGCACAGCCGCAGCAACGCCCACTCCGCCGCGCCGATCGCCATGCCCGCGAGGTCCAGCCGGGCGGCGATCACGCCGGCCTTGCCGCCCAGGAGGTTGTCCGTCACGGTCAACGCCCCGCGCGCCACCTGGCTCTGCTCCGGCACCGGCGCGGCTTGCACCCGCCGGGGGCCGTACTGCCCGATCCGGTCGTTGAGGTCCCGGGCCTCCTTGCGTCCCACCAGGCCGAACAGCAGCACGGCCGCCACCAGGAACGCGGTGAACGTGCCGATGACCAGCAACCACAACTCCACCGACCAGGCCGGCGCGGGTGGTGCCGGAGCTGCCGCGGGCAGTTCGGCGAAGGTCACCGGCACGGTCGCGGTCACCGACGACGACCCGGCCGACGCGACCACGGTGAGGTCGGCGGTCCGGCCCGCGAGCGAGTCCGGCACCGCCACCTCGACCGCCACGCGGTGCGTGAACGTCCCCGCGGCGGCGGCGAACGCCCCGGCCAGGTCGGCCGCCTCGGCCGCCGCGAGCACCGCCCCGCCGCCCGCCGCCGCGATCCGGCCCAGCGCCGGGTCGTCGGAGGCCAGCGCCACCACGTCGGCGGGCACGGGCCGGGCCGCGAGCAGGTCGAGGGCGGCGTCGAGCCGGGTGCGGCTGGACGTGTCCTGCCCGTCGGACAGCACGACCAGCCTGGGCGAGGCGATGCCGTCCAGCGCGGCCACGGCCACCGGCAGCGCGTCGTACAGCGCGGTGTTCCCGTTGGCGCGCAACGTGTCCAACGCCGCCGCGAGCGCCGCGCGGTCGGTCGTCGGCGCCACCAGGAGGGCGGGGGAGTCGGCGAACGCGACCAGCCCGACGCGCACGTCGGCCGGCACGTTGCTCGCGTAGCCCAGCGCCGCCTGGCGGGCGGTGGCGATGCGCTCGCCGGCCATCGACCCGCTGGTGTCCACGACCAGCACCACGGCCCGGGTCGGCAGGTCGGCGTCCCGCCGGTCGGCGGAGGTGACGCGGGCGGTCAGCGGCACGTCGCCGGCCCGCACCTCGACCGCGTCGGCGGCCAGGTTCGGCGTGGTCAGCGCGAAGGTGACCCGACCGGGCGCGGTCTCGACCGACGACACCGCCACCTCGCCGCCCTGAGCCCCGCCAGCACGCGCCGGACCGGTCGCGCCGCCTTGACCTGCGCCGCCTTGAGCCGCGCCGGCCAGTGCGGAATCCCCGAGCGCCAGGCCGAGGACGGCGAGCACCGCGCCCAGCGCCAGTCGCACCAGCAGTCCCGGGCTCATCGCAGGAACTCCCCGCCCGCGAACGTCCCGGGCGGCAGGTGCACGCCCCGGTCGGCCAGCCGCTCGGCGAACCGGGGCCGCAACCCCGTGCTCCGCAACGCGCCCCGGTACACGCCGTGCTCGTCCACCCCGGCGTGGAAGTCGAACAGGAACAGGTCCTGGAGGGTGACGACCTCGCCCTCCATGCCGACCACCTCGGTCACGTGCGTGATCCGGCGGGTGCCGTCCTTGAGCCGGGACTGGTGCACGATCAGGTCGATCGCCGACGCCATCTGCTCCCGGACCGCGCGCTGCGGCAGGTCCAGGCCCGCCATCAGCACCATCGTCTCCAGGCGGGCCAACGAGTCGCGCGGCGAGTTGCTGTGCACGGTGGTGATCGAGCCGTCGTGGCCGGTGTTCATGGCCTGCAACATGTCCAGCGCCGCGCCGTCGCGGACCTCGCCGATGATGATCCGGTCCGGCCGCATCCGCAGGGCGTTGCGCACCAGGTCCCGCACGGCGATCTCGCCCCGGCTCTCCACGTTGGGCGGCCGGGCCTCCAAGCGCAGCACGTGGTCCTGCCGGAGCTGGAGTTCGGCGGCGTCCTCGATGGTGACGATCCGCTCGTCGGCCGGCACGAACGAGGACAGCACGTTGAGCGTGGTCGTCTTGCCCGACCCGGTGCCGCCGCCGATCAGGACGTTGAGCCGGCCCCGCACGCACGCCTCCAGCACGGCCGCGACCTGCGGCGACAGCGTGCCGAAGCCGATCAGGTCGGTGACGGTGAACGGGTCGGTGGCGAACTTGCGGATGGTCAGCAGCGAGCCGTCCAGCGCGATCGGCGGCACCACGGCGTTGACGCGGCTGCCGTCGCGCAGGCGGGCGTCCACCATCGGGCTGGCCTCGTCCACCCGGCGGCCGACGCCGGCGACGATCTTGTCGATGGTGCGCCGCAGGTGGCTCTCGTCGGTGAACGCGGCGTCCACCGGTTCCAGCCGGCCCGCGCGCTCCACGTAGACCTGGTCGTGGCCGTTGACCATGATCTCGGAGACGTCCGGGTCGCGCAGGTAGGGCTCCAGCGGGCCGTGGCCCAGGATCTCGTCGGCCACCTCCTGCGCGATGCGGGTGCGGTCCGCGCCGGTCAGCGGCGTCTCGTCGCGTTCCAGCACGGCCTGGAGGGTCTGCCGGACCCGCCGCTCCAGCTCGCCCTGGTCCAGGTGGGCGTCGTAGAGCGACGGTCCCAGCGCGTCCACCAGTCCCAAGTGGACACTGCGCTTGATCGTGCCGAACGGGTCGGCGTGGCGGGCGGCGCGCCGCGGGGTCACCGGCGCGCCGGGGGTGGGCCTGCTCTGCGCGAGTCGGTCGGTGAGGCTCATGCCGCACCGCGCCTGCGCCAGGACCGCCGGGACGGCGCGACCGGTTCGCCCAGCACCCTGGCCTGCGCGAACCGGGCGACGGCGGTGCTCACCGGGTGCGCGGGCGTGGCCACGGTGATCGGCACGCCCCGGTTGGTCGAGATCGGCACGTCCCGGCTGGACGGCACGCGCGCGCTGATCGGCGCCCGCACCACCCGCTCGACGTCCTGTTCGGACAGTCCCACCTTCGCGTCGGACCGGTTGAGCACCACCGAGCGGATGTCCCGCCGGTAGGACAGCAGGTCCAGCATGTCCAGCGTGACGCGGAGGTTCTTCAACGCGGGCACGTCCGGCGTGGTGAGCAGGACGTGGTGGGCGGAGGCGTCCATCGCGGCCAGCACGTGCTCGCTGAACTGCGACGGCGTGTCCACCACGACGTAGTCGAACATGCCGCGCAGCACCACCAGCAGCTCGGCGACCAAGGGCGCGGGCACGCGCTCGGCGTCACCGGGCTCGACCGGGGCGAGCAAGGTCGCGAACCCCGGCCCGGCCTCGGTGAGCAGCGATCCCGCACCGCGCTCGTCGAGGTGCCCGACCATGCCCAGGCCGTCCACGATGGTGCGGACCGGGTCCAGCTGGAGGGAGATCCCGACGTCGCCGAACGCGAGGTCCAGGTCCACCAGGCACACCCGGCGCCGCCCGCCCGCCGCGAGCACCGCGCTGAGGTTCACCGCGAGCGTGGTCTTGCCGCAGCCGCCCTTGGCGGAGAACACCGTCGCCACCTGGCCCTCGCGCACCGGCTCGGTCGGGCCGCCGGTGAACCGCCACGACAGCTCCCGGGACCGCGCGCACGCCACGGACAGCGCCGTCACGTCCCCGGCCGGCACGACCTCGCGCACCCCGGCCTGCAACGCCCGGGTCAGCAGCGCCACGTCCACCTTGCGTCGCACCAGGACCACGCCCACCGCCGGCCGTTCCACGCGCAGCCGCGCCGCGAACGCCAACGCCTCCTCGGCGTCGGTCTCCGCGCCGACCACGACGAGCGTCTCCGCGCCGTCGGCGTGCAGCAGGCGGCTCGCCTCGGCCAGGTCGCCCGCGGTCCGGACCTCGCCGCCGATACCGCCGATCACCTCTGCGGCCCGCTCGGGCCGCTCGCACAGGATGGCCATCGTCCTCAGCCTCCGAACACCGAACGGTTGTCCACGCCGGCGCCGGGCTTGACGTCGGGGTTCTCGCCCAGCAGCGCCAGGTACAGCGCGCCGGTCTGCTGGGCGTGGATGAGCTTCTCCGCGCCCGCCTGGTCCACGGCGACGGTCACCAGCGCCTTGCCGACCGTGCCCTCCTCGACCGCCTTCTCCTGCTGCACCGCCAGGACCTCGATGTCGGTCAGCAGCAGGCGGGTGGCCTTGTTGTAGTCGTGCTGGTTCTGGAGCCCGTCGCCCGCCGGTGTGGTGCCGGGCTTGGACTCCAGCACGTTGAAGCTGTCGAAGATCGCGACCTTCGCGCCCGGCTTGGCCAGCCCGCCGACCCGCTGCCACGCCTCGGCGGGCACGGTGACGGCGATCTTGCCCTCGGGGATCTCGATGCCGTCGGTGAGCCGGGCGGCGGTGACGAACATCGGGCGCACCAGCAGCTGGCCCGCCGAGACGTCCGAGGAGACGACCAGCTCGTCCACGTCGTCGGCGGACTGGAGCGCGTCCGCGGGCACGGTGCCGGCGGGCATCTTCTCGCTGCGCAGCAGACCGGCGTCCTGGGCGGAACGGGCGGACGTGCCCGCCGGGATGCGCTTGCCCGCCACCAGCACGGTGACCGCTTCCCGGCCCGCCAGCGCCCGGTCGTCGGCGGCGCGCACGTAGAGCAGGACCCCGACCGTGCCGACGACCGCGAGCAGGACGGCGAGGCCGATCACGAGCATTCGACGTTTCATGGGTGTTCTCTCCTCAGCCGGTCAGCTGCACGATGTCGACACCCAGGTCGGGGCCGCCGATGGTCCCGGCGGAGGGCAGCAGGCCCTGGGTGAAGTAGCCGTTGACGCACTTGTCGGCGCCCTTGCAGTCGTTCTTGGGGTTGAGCCAGTCGGAGGCCTTGAAGCTGGGCAGGTAGTAGCCGGTGACGACGAACGCGGCGAAGCCCTTGAGCGCGTAGGTGCCGCCCGTGCCGGTGCCGGTCACGGTGGTGTAGACGGGGACGTAGACCACGGTCCGGTTGGCCTGGGCCTCCGCCAGCGCGGCCTGGCAGGACTTGCCCGCCGAGACACCGGTGTCCGCGCTGTACGTGCCGCCGTTGATGAACGCCTTGCAGTCGCCGTCGGTGTCGTCGACCCAGCCGAACATGCCCGGCCCGTCACTGCCCGCCGGGCCACTCGGACAGGTGGTGGGCTTGCTCGGGTCGTGCAACTTGAGCACCTGGTCGGCGCTGACCGGCGGCACGGCCGGCGGGGGCGGTGCGAAGGACGTGCCACCGGCCGTCGCCTGCTGCCACTCGCAGTAGGAGATGGTCATCGCGACCGTGGTGGCCGACGACGGCGGTCCCCAGGCGGCGCGGGCGCACGCCTTGGACCCCGTGCCCTCGAAGGACTCGTTGCCCAGGAGGGATCGGGAGAAGTCCGGTGGGAGGAGGGTGCCGGTGTCGGTCTCGGTGGAGGTGTGGACGTCCACGTACTTGCCGGAGGTCGGGGCCGCCGGGCAGTCGGTGATGTCGCCGGTGGTGGCGGCACAGGAGGTGAGCGTGCCCCCCGAGCCGCACACGGCGTCCACTGTGGACAGTCCATCCTTGGCGTTGAGATCGGCGTAGGTGTCCGCTTTGGACGTGTCACACGTGCCCAGGGCACAACTGCGGGCAACGGCGAGCGCCCCGGCGTCCGCACCGTTCTGGAGTTCCGCCCGCTCCTGGTAGATGCGCCCGGCGTCCACGACCAGCGCACCGATGCCGATCAACGCCGCGCCACCGAGGAGGACGCCGACAAGCACCGCGATCGCCCCGCGCTCCCCGTTCAGGCTTCGCATGGCATGACCCCCTGCGCGGACAACGTGATCGGATCGCCGTAACCGCCGCCGCCGAACAACCCGGCGATGGCCCCGATCGGGGTGATGAACTCGAACGTGTAGGACGCCGTCACGGTCGCGTCGGCCGTCGGCGACGGCGTCGCCGGGCAAGCCGCCACCGTGACCGCCACGCCGTCGAGGTTGGTGGCAGCTTCCTGGGTGCGGGTGACAACGTTCGGCTTCTTCAACGCGGCCACCCGCGCACCCTCACGGGCTGCTTGCGTGAGCGTGACCTGAGCGTTGAGCGCGCGACCGAAGTCGACCAGGCCCAAGACGAGGAGCAGGAGCATCGGGAGCAGCAGCGCGAACTCGACGGCCGCCGCACCCCGGTCGTCGGTGCGCATGGCAGAACCTCCGCTGGAAGAGGTCGAGCCCGCCCGGTGGGGCTGTCCGGGCGGGCTCGGGGCTTGTTGGGGGTTCGCCGATCAGGGCCCGTTGAGCCCGTCCACCACATCCGCGAACAGCCCGTTCAACTCGTCCCCGACCGTGCCGACGATCGTGATGATCGCGACCGCGATCAGAGCCACCATCAGCCCGTACTCCACAGCGGTGGCACCGCGATCGGACTTGGGGAGGCGGCCTTCGAGGAAGTTCCGCATGAAGAGCAGCACTGTGAGCATGGCGGTCTCCTGGTGGGTCGTGCCGGCGGAGAGGCCGCCGGGCCGTTGTGATGGCGAGAACTCTCCGTGAGCGGGGAAGGTCGCGGTATCGGGCGAAGAGCTGTAACGAACCGCTGGTCCGGAGGACATGTCGTCCGATCGGCCGACATCCCTCGCTGACCGGCCGGACTTGCCGTCGTCACGTTCCGTGGATGGTGGTGGCGGGCTTACCGTCCCGCGCATGGACTTGGCATGGGCGCTGTCGGGCGCGGTGGCGGGATTGGCGGCGGGCAGCGCGGCACGCGGTGTGGTGCACCGGATGGCGGTACCCGTTGGCGATCCCGACCGTGGCTGCCCCGCGTGCGGCGGCCGGGTCGGCTGGACCGGCCGGTGCTGCGGCCGTGCGCTCGGCCCGCCGTTGGAGTGGTTCACCGCCGCCGTGGTGGCTCTGCTGGCTTGGCGGTTCGGTGGCCGGCCGGAGTTGGCGGCGTTCGCGTTCCTCGGGGTGTTGGGGGTGGTGCTGGCGCTGGTGGATGCCCAGGTGGAACGCCTGCCGGACCGACTGACTCTGCCCGCGTACCCGGTGGTGGTGGGGTTGCTGGGGATGGCGGGGGATTGGCCTGCGATGGGGCGCGCGGTGCTGGGGTGTCTGGCGTTGGGGGGTGTCTACCTGGTGCTGGGTGTGGTGCGGCCGGGCGGGGTTGGGATGGGGGACGTGAAGCTGGCGGGGGTTCTGGGACTGGCGTTGGGATGGCTGGGGTGGCCGGAGCTGGTCTTGGGTGGCGCACTGGCGTTCGTATTGCTGGCAGGCGCAAGTGTGGTCCTGCTGGCGGCACGGCGGATCACCATGCGGGACGCCTTGGCATTCGGGCCGTTCATGCTGGTGGGAGCGCTAGTGGTGGTCGCGGTCTAGCCGCGCGCAGCGCGGTTCGGCGAAGCCGGCGAGTGGGCAGTCCGCCGGGGAGGACACAACTCAACTTGGGCTTCTTGCTTGTGTCATCCCCG
>NZ_JBBEGC010000094.1:0-28883 GCF_037401995.1 Saccharothrix sp. CCNWYY140 | reverse complement strand
CAACAACACCGACGCCTCGGTCACATCCAGGACGGCGCCATCGGCAGCACGGCGCAGAGCGCGTCGCATGGCCGCCGGAGTCGGAGTCGTCGCCACGAAGTTCATAGACGTATGACCGGTGACGAGGCGAAAAGGGTGCGGCCTCGGCGGAATTCGTCGCCGTCAAGCAGGATCGCGGCCCAGCAGGGCGAGCACACGGTCCCCGGGAGGGGCCGACGCGGGCACCGGCACGGGCGGGGCGAACCTGCCGGTGCCCGCCACCAAGGGCAGCAACTCCAGCACCGTCGCCGCCAACGCGTCGGGCAGGGGTCGGTCGTGGCCGCAGGCGCGGGCCACGTCCCAGCCGTGCACCGCCACCTCCACCGTGCCCACGGCGGTCAGCACCCCGGTGGGCAGCCGGCGGTCCGCGACGTCGACCACGGGGTCGACGCGCGGGGAGAGGCACGCGGCGAGCAGGCGGCGGGCGCGCGACCCCACCGCGGCGAGCAGTTCGCTCGCGGGCACCGGTTCGGTGCGGGCGCGGGGGACGATGTCGACGTGCCCGGTCGTGATGCCCTCGTGCAGCGCGGTCAGCGAGTCGTCCACGTGGCGCAGCAACGCTTCCAGGTCCCAGGCGGTGCACGGGGTGGGGCTGTCCAGCGGGACCGTTCGGGCGTGGTCGAGGCAGGACAGGGCGTAGCACAGCGCGTCGACCAGCGACGCGCGCCCCGACCGCGCCGTCGGGACGACCGGCGAGTTCACCGGGCGCCCGGCACGGGACCGCCCGGCGCGGTGGGCGGGAACCCGAAGCAGGACACCAGGTCCGGGTCGCCGAACGAGTGGATCCGGGTGATGCCGGCGCGGCCGGCAGTCAGCACGACGACGCCGTACGCGTGGTGGACGCCGTCCTCGCCGCGCCGGTACGCGACCGCGGCGGGCTGGCCGTTGGCGCGGGTGGGGAACATGCGCCAGTCGCCGGGAGCGCCCAGCACCTGGTCGGCCAGGAAGGGCAGGCACGTGGACAGGCCCGCGAACCACGTCGTCGTGGGGGTCGCCTCCAGCGCCGCGTCCTCGCTCAGGAGCCGTTGCAGACCTGCCGTGTCGGCGTTCTCGAAGGCGGTGATGTACCGGTCCAGCAACGAACGCAGGTGCGGTTCGTCGGGCTCGTCGACGTCGTCGGCGGCCGGCGCGACCTCCGCCAACCGGGCACGCGCCCGCCGCAGGGTGCTCTTGACCCCGGCCACCGTCGTGCCGAGCAGGTCGGCGACCTCGGCGGCGGACCACGCCAGCACGTCGCGCAGGATCAGCACCGCGCGCTGCCGCCCCGGCAGGTACTGGAGGCTCGCCACGAGCGCCAGCCGCAGGCTCTCGCGGGAGGCGACGATGGCCGCCGGGTCCGCCGACTCGCGGGACAGCGGCGCGTCCGGGAACGGTTGCAGCCACCGGACCTCCGGCCCCGCCGGCACCACCGGCGCGGCCGGGTCCTCGGCGGGACCACCCAGTCCGGACGGCAGCATGCGCCGCTCCTGGTTCTCCAGCGCGGTCAGGCACACGTTGGTCGCGATGCGGTACAGCCAGGCGCGCACCGACGACCGGCCCTCGAAACCGTCGTAGAACCGCCAGGCGCGCAGGTAGGTCTCCTGCACGAGGTCCTCGGCGTCGTCCACCGAACCGAGCATGTGGTAGCAGTGCGCGAGCAACTCCCGGCGGAACCGCTCGGTGCTGCGGACGAACTCCCCGGTGTCGGGCAGCTCCGCCGGTGGTCGCGCGAGGAGGTCCCTGCGGCTCATCGCGGTGCGACGTCCTCCCACTCGGGCGGCGCCAGGTCCAGGGCGTTGACCTTCACGACGGTCAGCGTCACCGCCGACCGCGTGTCGCCCTCGCCGTCGAACATCCGGAAGTCGGGGATGCCGTACTTGGGCGCGATCCGCCGTTCCAGGACCAGGTCCGGGTCGGGTGCGAGACGCGCCTCCGCCCTGATCTCCAGGGTGCGGAACTGGTTGCGCGGATCGAGGATGAACAGCGTGACGCGCGGGTTGGCCCGCATGTTCCTGGTCTTCTGGCGGTTGTCCAGCAACCACAGCTTGAGCCGGTCGTCGACCGCGTCGTAGTAGAACCACGTCGCGGTGACCTGCGGCCGACCGTCCTCCCCGACGGTCGCGAGCACGGCGGTCTGCACGTCCAGCAGATCGCGGTGCGTTTCCGGAACCATGCCGATCCCGACCATGACCACTCCCCCTGACTCCGGTGCCCGATGCTAACCGGGTCCGCCGGCACGGGAACTCCCTTGTCCGGGGCCTCTTCCCGTGCCGGGCGGACGCCGCTGTCACGCGATGAACTCGTCGGCGAACCGCTTGACGCTGTCCAGGGCCACCGTGTCCGGGAAGCTGATCACCAGCTCCTGCACGCCGGCGGCCTCGTAGGCGGCGATGCGCTCGCGGATGGTGTCGACCGTGCCGATCAGCCCGTAGTCGCCGATGTCGCCGGGGAACACCGCCGGCGCCCACTGCGGGATGCGGGACCTGGCCTCGGCCTCGTCGTCGGCGATGACGCAGTGGGTCTGCACCGTGCGGTGGATGGCGTCGTAGTCGCGGCCGACCTCCGCGCAGTGCTTCTTCAGCACCGCGAACTTGCGCTCCAGCTCCGCCGGGGTGTCGGTGACGTTGCAGGCGTCGGCGTACTGCGCGACGATCTTGAGCGTCACCTTCTCGCCACCGCCGGCCACGAGCAGCGGGATGTGCGGTCGCTGGACGCCCTTGGGCTGGTTGATCGCGCCGCGCACCTGGTAGTACCGGCCCTCGAAGGTGGCCTCCTCCTCGGTCCACAGGGCGAGGATGACCTGCACGGCCTCACGCAGTTGGCGCAGCCGCTCCGAGGAGTCCGGGAACGGGTAGCCGTAGCTGGTGAACTCCGGCTCGTAGTAGCCCGACCCGATGCCGAACGTGTAGCGCCCACCCGCCATCACGTCGACCGTCGAGGCCATCTTCGCCTGGAGCGCCGGGTTGCGGTAGCCGTTGCACGTCACCAGCTGCCCGATGCGGACCCGCCGGGTCTCCCGCGTCAGCGCGGCCACCGTGGTCCAGCACTCGAACATCATCTCCTGCGAGGGCATGGCGGTCATGAAGTGGTCGGCCACCCACAACGTGTCGTACCCGGCGTCGTCCACCGCGCGGGCGACCCGGACCATCGCGTCGAACGCCTCCACGGGGTCCGAGCGGCCCGCGAGTTCGAACACGAATCCCTGGGGCAGGAAGACGCTGAATTTCATGGTGGCTCTCATTCGGTGTCGTGCGGCGCGGACGTGCTCCGCTCCGCGACTGCGGGGTGCGGCCGGCCAACCGACCGCTATCAAGACCGCGGCCACCGCCCGGAGGGAGCGAATCGCAGGTCAGAGCCCTGCGGCCAGCCGGCGGTCACCCACTCGTCCGGACACCCCGCCGCAGTCGGCTTGCAGCAGGTTCGGCGACACCGCGAACCCCTGCCGCTCGTAGGCGCGCAGAGCGCGCTCGGACGAGTGGACCGTGACCCGCTCCAGCCCGAGTTCGGCGGCCAAGCGCAGGATCGCTTCGATCAGCCGGCCGCCGAGCCCACCGTCGCGGGCCTCCGGCACCACGTACAGGCACTGCACGCGGCCGGGTGGCCCTGCTCGGCCACCCAACGCCATCGCAGCCCGGCGACGGCCTCGAACTCGGCGGGACGGGCGGGGCGGATCTCGATCGTCGTCACGCCCCCATCCTGGCCTCGGGACGTGGTGCTCGACGCCGACGTCAGGAGATCGAGCGCAGCCTGCCGTGGGACTGGCGGTGGAGGCGGTCGACGGCTTCGGCTGTCTGGTCGTCGGCCGGGAGGAAGACCACGAGTTGCTGCGCGTCCTCGGCCAGTTCGAGGGTCTCGCGGATCAGGCGGAGCTGCCGGCCGCTGGGGTGGTTGAGGCGCAGGACGCCGCGGCGGGGCACGACGTGGCGGTTCAGGCGGCGGGTGAACTCGTCGCCCGCCACCGGGGTCAGTTCCGCCGTGAGCCACTCCAGGTTCTCCAGCGACGGCGCTCGCCACAGGTCGAAGGCCTGCTCGTCGGCGATGTCGTCCCAGTCCACGAAGAACGACCGCGACCGCGGGTCGGTGAACACGTAGTGGTTGAGGTTGGGGTGCGGCGCGTCGAGCAGGCCGGTGCCGCTGGTCACCGACTGGAAGGCGTCGGTGTGGGCCAGCACGTCACCCAACCGGTTGGTGACGATGGCCAGGCCGGGCTCCAGCAGGTGCAGCGTGCGCAGCGCCGCCGGGCGCACGCGGCGGGTCGGCGGCACCGGGCGGATGTGCACCGAGCACTCGTCGCCGGTGATCTTGGCCAGGTAGCGCAGGTGGTTGCGCTCCGAGGCGTCCAGGCACAGCGCGTCGGCCAGGGCGTTGACGACCTCCGGCGACGGGTTGCGGTCGCGGCCCTGCTCGATGCGGGTCAGGTACTCCACGCTGATGCCCGCCCGCGTGGCCAGGTCCAGGCGGCGCAGGCCGGGTGAGCGGCGGCGGCCGTGGTCGGGCAGGCCCAGTGCGTGCGGTTGGGTGCTGTCGCGCTTCGCCCGGATGAAACTCCCCAGTGGCGTCCCCACGTCCGCCACGGTACCGGGCCGTCCCTCGCGCGCGCACCACACGATCGGGTGGCCGGAGGGTGGCCCTGCGAGGGCTAGCCTGAGCACGGCCTGGCTCTCGACCGCCGCGGGGCTTGATCGTGATGAGCATGGAAAACACGTCGACGCGGCGTTCCGGTCAGGCGTTGCTGGTGTGGGGGCTGCTCGTGGTGGCGGCGAACCTGCGCGCGAGCCTCACCGGCGTCGGGCCGCTGCTCGACCAGGTGCAGGCCGACCTGGGTCTGGCCCCGGCCGTGGCGGGCCTGCTCAACACCCTGCCGTTGCTGGCGTTCGTGGTGCTCTCGCCGCTGGTGCCCCGGCTGGCCGCCCGCTGGGGCGCGGAACGGCTGCTCGGCGGCGCCATGATCGTGCTGACACTGGGCATCGCGGTCCGCTGGGTCCCGGCACCGGTCGGGCTGTTCGGCGGCACGGTGCTGATCGGCGCGGGCATCGCCGTGGGCAATGTGCTGTTGCCGGCCCTGATCAAGCGCGATTTCCCCACCAAGGTGGGCATGTTGACCAGCGCCTACGCCACGGTGATGGGCGGTGTGGCCGCGGTCGCCTCCGGTGTGGCGGTCCCGATCAGCCAGGTCGCCCCCGGCGGGTGGTACACCGCGTTGGGCGGCTGGGTGTTCTTCGCGCTGATCGCCGTCCTGCTGTGGATCCCGCAGATGCGGGCGCCGCGGCGGGAGGCGCAGGCCGTGCGCGGGCAGCACCGGCTGCCGTGGGGTTCTGGGCTGGCATGGGCGGTCACGGCGTTCATGGGGTTGCAGTCGCTGGGCTTCTACGTCGTGGTGACGTGGTTGCCACAGGTCTTCCAGGACAACGGCGTGAGCCCGGCCGCGGCGGGGTGGCTGTTGTTCCTGTTCCAGCTGGTGGCCGTGGGGACGAGCCTCGCGGTGCCGGCCGCGCTGCGGTGGGCGCGCGACCAGCGCGCGCTGGCGGCGATCTGCTCGGCGGTCATGCTCGTGGGCTACCTCGGGCTCGTCGTCGCACCGGGGTGGGCGTTGCTGTGGAGCGTCGTCCTCGGGCTGGGCGGCGGGGCGTGCCTGGTGCTGGCGCTGGCGTTCATCAGCCTGCGCGCCGAGAACCCGGGCGCGGCCGGCGCGCTGTCGGCGATGTCGCAGTCCATCGGCTACCTGCTGGCCGCCGTCGGGCCGGTGGTCTTCGGCCTGCTGCACACGGTGAGCCACGGGTGGGAGGTGCCGCTGGTGCTGATGGTCGTGGCCGCGGCGGCCCAGACCGTCGTCGCCCTGGTGGCCGGCCGGGGCACCGTGCACGCCGCCGGGCAGGCTCCCGCGCCC
Source organism: Saccharothrix sp. CCNWYY140 (assembly GCF_037401995.1). Taxonomy (NCBI): domain Bacteria; kingdom Bacillati; phylum Actinomycetota; class Actinomycetes; order Pseudonocardiales; family Pseudonocardiaceae; genus Saccharothrix; species Saccharothrix sp. CCNWYY140. The sequence continues at coordinate 22,978 of NZ_JBBEGC010000094.1, read as the reverse complement.
GTCCCGGCACCCGCACCGGAGCGGGCACCGTCGTCCGGGCACTGAAGTCCCACCCCGGTGGGAGGAACCGGGGACGCCACGAACGCTGGGGGAGGCGTTTCAGGTGAGCTTGCTGACCGAGATCGTCGAAGGCGTGCGCACGGACCTGCGTGCGCGCAAGGCCGACGTCAGCCCGGCGGCGCTGCGCCGCCAGGCCGAGGCACGTGGGCCGCGGATGGCGCCGGAGGCCGTCGAGACCGCGCTGCGCGGCCCCGACGGCGTCCGGCTGATCGCGGAGGTGAAGCGCGCCAGCCCGTCCGCCGGACGGCTCGCGGCCATCGACCGTCCGGGCGCGCTGGCGGCGCAGTACGCGGCCGGGGGCGCGGCGGCGATCAGCGTCCTGACCGAGCCGAGGCACTTCGGCGGCTCGCTCGACGACCTGCGCGAGGTGCGCGGTTCGGTGACCGTGCCGTTGCTGCGCAAGGACTTCGTGGTGGACCCCTACCAGCTGGCCGAGGCCGCCGCCACGGGAGCCGACCTGGTCCTGCTGATCGTCGCGGCGCTGACCGAGCCGCAACTGGGGTCCCTGCTGCGCGAGGCCGGCGACCACGGGCTGGCCGTGCTGGTCGAAGCGCACACCGCCGCCGAGGTGGACGCGGCGCTGGCCGCCGGCGCCCGGATCGTCGGGGTCAACGCCCGCGACCTGGCCACGTTCCGGGTCGACCGGGAGGCGTTCCCGCGCCTAGTCGCCCCGGTGCCGGCAGACGTGGTGACCGTCGCCGAGTCTGGTGTGCGGGGGCCGGACGACGTCCGGGCGTACGCCGAGGCCGGGGCCGACGCGGTCCTGGTCGGCTCGGCGCTGGTCACCGACGCGCGCCCGGCCGACGCGGTGGCCGCGATGCTGGCGGCGGGACGCCGGGGGAATCGGGCGTGATCCGCCTCGCGGACCACCTCGCGGTGGTCGCCGCCCTCGTGCCTGCGGCGGGCTCCACCCGGCTTGCGCCCGCGGTGATCGCCGCCCCCGCGCCCGCGGCCGACACCACCCGGCTTGCGCCAGCAGTGGCCGCCGCGCCCCTGCCCGCGCTGGCCGCCGCCCCCGCGCCCGCGGCGGGCTGCACCCGGCTTGTGCCCGTGCGCTCCTTACCCTGCGCCGGGTTCGTGCCTGCCGGGACCGCGCGGCTGGCGGCGCGGTCCCGGCAGGGGTGGGCGCGGTCCGGTCGGCCGGGGTCGGCGCGGTTCACGACCCGGCTGGCGGACCGCGCCCCGATCGTGCGGGGACCGCGCTGATGGCGCTGGTTCACCCGGTCCGGGCGGCCAGTCCTTCGGCGAGCCCGGTCGTCACCGCGACCCACCGGTCCAACAACGCCGCCGCGGCGCCGCTGTCGATGGCGTGCGCGGCCCGCTCCAGACCCACCGCCAACCGCTCGGCGATCGGCGTCGCGCCCGGTGCGGCATCCAGACCGGCAGCTGCGAGATCGGCAGCTGCGAGATCGGTGGCGGCGAGACCGGCGGCGGCCGACAGCAGGATCGCGTCCCGGACCGGTCCCGTCCGGCCCGAGAGCACCTCGCGGGTGATCCGCGCGTTGTGCGCCGGACCGCCGCCGCGCAGCGAGTCCGGGGCCGCGAACCCGATGCCCAGCCCGCGCGGGTCGAACACCTCCTCGCGCACGGTCCCGTCGTGCACGGTCCACACCCGGGACGTGGTGGTGACGGTCAGCTCGTCCAAGCCGTCGTCACCGCGGAACACCAGCGCGGACCGGCCCCGGCGGGCCAGCACGCCGGCGACGACCGGGGCCATCCGGGCGTCCGCGACACCCACGGCGGACGCCTCGGGCGACGCGGGGTTGGTCAGCGGGCCGAGCACGTTGAACAGGGTCGGCACGCCCAGTTGCCGGCGGGCGGCGGACGCGTGCCGCATCGCCGGGTGGAACACCGGGGCGAAGCAGAACGCGATGCCCGTCCCGGCCAGCACCCGCGGCACCGCCGCCGGCGGCAGGTCGATGACCACGCCCAGCTCCTCCAGCAGGTCCGCCGAGCCGCACGCCGAGGACGCGGACCGGTTGCCGTGCTTGACCACCCGCGCGCCCGCCGCCGCGGCGACGATCGCCGACACGGTCGAGATGTTCACCGTGTTCGCCCCGTCGCCGCCGGTGCCGACGATGTCCAGCACCGGGCCGTCCACGGCGACCCGGACGCCGTGCGCGTCCATCGCGCGCACCAGCCCGTCGAGTTCGGCCACGGTCTCGCCCTTGGCGCGCAGGCCGACCAGCAGCCCGCCCAGCCTGGCGTCGCCGGCCGCGCCGCGCATGACCTCGCCCATCGCCCACTCGGCGTCCGCCGCGGTGAGGTCGCGGCCGTCGGTGAGCGCCGAGAGGATCTCCGCCCAGCGCGTCCGAATGCTGTCGGGTGCGGTTTCCCGGACCGTCATCTTCGCTCCTCCGCTCCATTTCCGCAGTGAGCGTCGCAGTGCGCGGCGAAGCGGACCAAGTCCATTCGACACCCTTTCAGGCAGGCCATTTCACGAGCGTGCCGGGTCGATCACCCGGTGATCCGGGGGAATTGCGGCGCCGGGAAAGGTGGCGCCGCGGGAAGAACGCGCTGAACCACCAGTTCCGCGTCTAGGGGGATGAATGTTGCCGATCGCCATCGACCGGGGCTCGCGGCTGTCCATGACCGCGCAGATCCAGTCGGCCATCCGCGGCCGGATCCAGGACGGCACCCTGCACCCGGGTGTCCGGTTGCCGTCCAGCCGCGACCTCGCCGGAGACCTGGGGGTCTCCCGCAGCGTGGTCGTGCAGGCCTACGAACAACTGATCGCGGAGGGCTACCTCCGCGCCACGCAGGGGTCGGGCACCCGGGTGGCCACCCACCTGCCCCACCTCGGCCGCGCGGCGGACGAGCCGGAGGACGGAGGCTCCGACGCCCGGCCCGAGGACGGCGCCTGCGACGCGCGGTTCGACCTGCGGGCCGACGCGACGAGCACCGCGTTCTTCCCGTCCCGGGAGTGGTTGCAGGCCTACGAGCACGTCGGGCGCTCGATCGGCGGCCCGGGACCGCGCAGGCACCCGCTGGGCGTCCCGGAGCTGCGCACCGAGCTGGCGGCCTACCTGGGCCGGTCGCGGGGCGTCCTGTCGTGCGCCGCCGAGGTGGCCGTCACCGCGGACTTCGACCACACCATCGGCGTGGTGTTCCACGCCCTGCGCGAACTCGGGGTCGACCGGGTCGCGCTGGAGAACCCCGGCCCGCCGTGGCAGGTCCGGCTCGCCGAGCACGCCGGGCTGTGGGTGACCGGGGTGCCCGTGGACGGCGAGGGCATCGACGTGGAGGCGCTGGCGCGGTCCGGGGCGCGGGCGGTGCTGGTGACCCCGGTGTCGCAGGTGCCGACAGGGGTCGTGCTGTCGCAGGCCCGGCGGGAGGCGCTGCTGCGCTGGGCCGACGAGGTGGACGGCTGGATCGTCGAGTACGACCGGGACGGGCACCTGTGGTTCGGCGCGGGCAGCGGTCCGCTGGCCCTGCAACGGCACCGCCCGGACCGGGTGGTCCACGTCGGGGCCACCGGGGTCCTGCTCGGCCCGGTGGTCCGGCTGGGCTGGGTGGTCGCGCCGCCGGCGGTGGCCGACCGGTTGGGCCGGCTGCGCCTGGGCGCACCGGACCCGTTGACCCAGCTGACCTTCGCCCACTTCGTGTCCACGGGCGTGCTGGACCAGCACGTCCGCCGGGTCCGGGGCGTCCTGCGCTCCCGGCGCGCGGCGCTGCGCGAGGCCGTGGAGCGGCACCTGCCCCGGGCCCGGTTGACCGGGGCGCCTGCCGGCACGCACGCCTACCTGCGGCTGCCTGACGGGGTGGACGACGTCCGGCTGGCGGCGTTGGCCCGGGAACGGTCGGTGCTGGTGCACCCGGGGCGGCACTTCCAGCCGGCCCGCAGACCGAGCGCGCCAGGCGCGGTGATCGGCTACGGCGCGGTGCGCAGCGGCTTGCTCCCCGAGGCCGTCGGCGTGCTCGCCGCCGCGATGTGCCAGGTCAGCCGGTTGCTGGCGTCGTGACCCGGGACAGGAAGTTGGCCAGCATGGTCAGGCCGCCCACGGTGGTGATGCTCTCCGGGTGGAACTGGACGCCCTCGACCGGCAGCGTCCGGTGGCGAAGACCCATGAGGTAGCCGTCGTCGACCGACCGCGCGGTGGCGACGAGGTCGGGCGGCAGCGGGTCGGCCACGACGATCGAGTGGTAGCGGGTGACGGTGAGCCGGTCCGGCAGGCCGGTGAACACGCCCCCGCCGTCGTGGTCGACCGCGCTGGTCCGCCCGTGCATCAGGTGCTCGGCCAGCCGGACCGCGCCGCCGAAGGCCAGCGCGAGGGCCTGGTGCCCGAGGCACACGCCCAGCAGCGGCACCTCCCCCGCGAACCGCCGGGCCAGCTCGACGTGGCCGGAGTCGGCGGGGTGGCCGGGGCCGGGTCCGAGCACCACGGCGTCCGGCCGCCCCGCGGCCAGCTGCTCCGGGGTGCGCGTGCCGGACCGGACGACCTCGGTGTCCGCCCCGAGTTCGCGCAGGTACTGGTCGATGACGTGGACGAAGCTGTCCACGGCGTCCACCACGAGCACCTTCACGACGGCTCCTCACCGGTGAGCGCCCAGTGGGCGGCACCCATCTTGGCCAGCGTCTCGTCCCACTCGCGCTCCGGCACGGACAGGGCGACCACGCCCGCGCAGCTCTGCGTGGCGTACCGGTGGTCGCCCGGCGCGGGTTCGCGGTGGCTGATGGTGCGGATGCACAGCGCCAGCTCGGCCCAGCCGCGCACGTCGACCAGGCCGACCGCGCCCGCGTACGGGCCGCGCCGCTCGACCTCGATCCCGTCGATGATCTCCATCGCGCGCACCTTCGGCGTGCCGGTCATGGTCCCGGCGGGGAAGGTCGCCCGGAGCACGTCCCAGACGTCCCGCTCGGGCTCCAGCGTGCCGGTCACCGTGGAGACCAGGTGGAACACGTGCGAGAACGCCTCGACGACCATCAGCTCCTCCACGGCGAGGGTGCCGGGGCGGCAGACGCGGCCGATGTCGTTGCGGCACAGGTCCACCAGCATGACGTGCTCGGCCTGCTCCTTGACGTCGGCCTGCAACTCCTTGATCCGCCGCTCGTTGTCCGCGCCCGTGGGGTCGCGGCGCGTGGTGCCCGCGATCGGCCGCATGGTGATGCGGTCCCCGTCGAGCCGGAACAGCAGCTCGGGGCTCGCGCCGACCAGCGTCGTGCCGGCCTGCGTGAGCAGGTACAGGTACGGGGAGGGGTTGCGGGCGCGCAGCCGGCGGTAGACCTGCTCGGGGGTGAGGGCGGTGCGCACGTCGATCCGGTGGCCGACCTGGATCTGGTAAACGTCCCCGACCCGGATGTGGTCCAGGCAGCGCCGCACCCAGCCCAGGAACGTGTCCCGGTCGACGGTGTCGCGCACCTCCAGCGGGGTGGGCGCGGCCGGGACGGGCGTCCGGTCGGCGGGGATGGCCGCGAGGGCGTCCGGCGACACCGGCGGCGGCAGGTCGGGGCCGGCGGCGGCGCGCAGGACCGGCGAGCCGCCCTCGCGCGGGAACCACAGGGTGTGCTGGAACAGCGTGAGCGCCAGGTCGGGCACGTCGGGCGGGATGGCGCGGGTCGGCAGGTCCTCCATGAGCCAGGCGGCCTCGTAGCCGGCGGTGGTGAGGAACCCGAAGGCGAACCCCTCGACGTCGGCGCGCACCCGGAACAGGCCCATGACCTCGCGCAACAGGCTCCACGGGTCGGTGGTCGCCGTGCCGCAGCGGGCCTTGAGCAGGTCGGCCACGGGGCCGTCGCCGCGCACGTGCACCCGGTCGCCGGTCACGGCGATCTCGGCGAGCCGGCCGAACCCGACGACCGTGCCCAGCCCGCCGGCGCCCGATCCCCCAGCGCCCGATCCCCCAGCGCCCGATCCCCTGGGGTCGTCCGGGTGGGCGTCCTCGATCAGGAACACCTCGTCGGGGCCGAGCCGCCGGGACAGCTCCGCGCGCACCGCCAGGGCGTCCGCGGTGGTCGGCACGGGGATCGCGGTCACGGCGACGTCCAGCAATTCCGTCATCGCGGAGATGGCGCACCTCCTTGGTCAAGTGGGAAAAGAGAACCAAAAGCGGCACTGGGCCGGCCAGACCAGTCCACGACCGGTGGACCGGACCACTCGGTGCTTTCGTTGCGCGCCGCCGAGAGGGCGTGGTGGCCTCGTTCCCGTGACCAATTCCGAATTGCTCGTCCCCTGGCGGGACGCGCCCGCGGCCCACCAGCCGCGGTGGCCGGACCGCGCGGCCCTGGAGCGGGTGCTGGACCGGCTGGCGACCGCGCCCGGCCTGGTCGGCCCGCGCTCGGTCGACGGCCTGCGATCGCGGCTGGCGGCGGTGGCGCGGGGTGAGGCGTTCGCCCTCCAGGGCGGTGACTGCGCGGAGACCTTCGCGGGCGCCACCCCGGACGCGATCCGGAACAAGACCAAGACCCTGCTCCAGATGGCCGTCATCCTGTCCTACGCGGCGGCGCGGCCGGTGGTGAAGATCGGGCGCATGGCGGGCCAGTACGCCAAGCCGCGCTCCAGCCCCGTCGAGACCCGCGACGGCGTGACGCTGCCCGTGTACCTGGGCGACGCGGTCAACGGCCTGGACTTCGACCCGGCGGCCCGCGTGCCCGACCCCGCGCGGCTGTGGCGGATGTACGAGGCGTCGAGGTCCACTTTGGACACCGTGGCGGGCTTCGCGCGCGACGGGTACGCCGGCCTGGACCAGCTGCACCGGTGGAACCGGGACTTCGTGGCCGGCTCCCCCGCGGGCGCCCGCTACGAGGAACTGGCCTACGAGATCGACCACGCGCTGCGGTTCATGAACGCGTGCGGCGTCCAGCTCGACGAGCTGCGCTCGGCCGACATCTTCGCCAGCCACGAGGGCCTGCTGCTGGACTACGAGCACGCGCTGACCCGCGTGGACCCCGAGACCGGCCGGTCCTACGCCGCCAGCGGCCACATGCTGTGGATCGGCGAACGGACCCGCGCCCTGGACGGCGCGCACGTGGCCTACTGCCGCACGATCGCCAACCCGATCGGGGTCAAGCTCGGCCCGACGACCACGCCGGACGAGGTCCGCGGCTACGTGGAGGCCCTCGACCCGGACCGCGAGCCCGGCCGGCTGACCTTCATCACGCGGATGGGCGCGGGCCTGATCCGCGACCGGCTGCCCGACCTGGTCCGCGCGGTGCGCGACACCGGGGCGACGCCGGTGTGGATCAGCGATCCCATGCACGGCAACACCTTCCTCGCGCCCAGCGGCCACAAGACCCGGCACCTGGCCGACATCCTCGACGAGGTGCGCGGGTTCTTCGCGGTGCACCGCGCGCTGGGCACCCACCCCGGCGGCATCCACGTGGAGTTCACCGGCGAGGACGTGACCGAGTGCATCGGCGGCGGGCACGAGGTGCTGGCCGAGAACCTGCACCACCGCTACGAGTCCGCCTGCGACCCGCGCCTGAACCGCGGCCAGTCGCTGGACCTGGCCTTCGACATCGCCGAACTGCTGTGACCGTGGAGGGGACCGTGAAGACCGTAGGTGTCGTGGGCGCCGGGGTGATCGGGGCGTGCGTGGCGCACTTCCTGGCCCGGCGCGGGGTGCGCGTGCACCTCGTGGAACGCGGGGAGCCGGGCGCGTTGACCACGGGCGTCAGCTTCGCGCGGTTGAGCGCCTACCAGCAGCCGACCTACCCGCGCTTCGAGCTCAGCCACACCGGGATCATCGAGCACGCGCACTTCGCCCGGCAGTTCGCCGCCGCGCCCTGGTACCACCCGACGGGCAGCCTGGCGTGGAGCGACGAGACCGGCGCGGGCGGCGGCGGCACCGACGAGTCGTTCGTCGAGGTCGTCGAGCGGCTCACGTCGTGGGGCTACCACGCGGAGTGGACCGACGCGGACCGGGTGAACCGCGAGTGGGAGTCCGGGGTCGTGTTCCCGGACGCGGGGTGGCCGGTCGTGCGGTTCCCCGACGAGGGTTGGATCGACGGCCCGGCGTTGGTGCGGGCGCTGCTCGACCCGTCGACGGCGCGGCGCGGCGCGGTGGAGGAGGTCGAGGTGCGCGGCGACCGGGTCGTGGCGCTGCGGCTGGCCGACGGGGACCGCGTCGAGGTCGACGCCGTCGTCAACGCGGCCGGTCCGGCGGCGGGCGAGGTGGCCGCGACGCTCGGGCTGTCCTCGCACGGGGTGGCGACGCGCAGCAGCCTCGTGGTGGACCTGCTGACCGAGGCCGAGCCGCCGCGGCACATCCTGCGCGGGGCGGAGGCGCACGTCCGGTCCGCCGGGCCGGGCCGCGTGCGGGTGCGCTCGGACCAGGTCGACGCCGGGTTGCCCGCCACGGCGACCGAGCCCGGCGACGAGGTCGTGAAGGACCTGCTGGAACGGGTGTACCGCACGGTGCCGGCGCTGGCGGGCGCCGCCGTCGAGCGGGTCCGCCTGGCCACCGCGGTGTTCCCGACGGACGGGCTGCCCAGCGTCGGGGCGGTGTCCGGCGTCGCCGGGTACTACGAGGCCTTCGCCAACAGCGGCATCACGCTGGCGCCGTTCATCGGGCGGACGCTGGCGACGCAGATCGTCACGGGGGAAGCGCACCCCCTGTGGGACCGGTGCTCACCCGACCGCCTGCGGGTGGGGCCGTGACTTTCTTGGGATGACCAGACACTGCAATTGGGGGAAGTGTGACGGCATATCCGGAACTCAGGGAACTGATCAGCAAGTACGTCTCCGAGGAACCCCCGGAGATCCAGCAGATGCGCACGGGCACGCTGCCCGACCTGCCCGGGTCGTACGACCAGTACTTCACCGCGTGGGACTTCGCGAACAGCATCGTCCGCGACTACGCGATGAACCTGTACCAGTTGCTGCGCATGGCGCACGACGAGAGCCTGCCGGTGGCCAACGTGCTCACGGTGTTCCGCACGCTGGACCCGATCTACAGCACGTTCCTGGGCTACAACGGTTTCCCGACGCTGGCGGAGTACGCCACGAAGATCGGCGAGCCCACCGAGGACCGCCGCGAACTGGTGGACCGGCTGTCGACGTTCGTCGAGTACGCGAACCGCTTGACGGCCTGGTCGCACCACTACTTCCCGTGGCACGTCGGCGCGCACTACCGGTACGCGGAGAGCGAGGCGGCGAGCCGCCCGGAGTACCGGCCCGCGCCGGTGGACGAGGGATCTTCGCGGACCATCCCGGTCAAGCTCACGTGGCAGCCGCTGGGCGTGGAGGTCATCGGCGAACTCGCCCTGGACCTCAACGAGCAGCTGTGCGAGGACTTCGTCAAGTCGTTGCCCTTCACCGTGTTGCAGGACCACGCGGTGGTCAGCGGCGAGTCCATGTACGCGTGGGCGCCGATCGTGAGCGTGGCGCCGACGCCGGTCCGGGAGCGGATCTGCGACGCGCCGGTCGGGCGGCTGCGGTTCAGCCAGGCCACGGGCAACAAGTTGATCGTCCAATATGGACCGACGTCGGAGACGTTGAAGAGCCCGGTGCTGGGCAAGGTCGTCGACGGCCACGTCGACCGGCTGGCCGAGGTCGGCAAGGCGGTGTGGGAAAGCACTTTCCGCTCCAAGGAGCACATCTGGCTCACGGTCGAGCTCCTCTAGAAAAGGTGAACGCATTGACCAGCACGTCGAGCAAGCCGACCAGGGATCTGCTGTTCCCCGAGCTGAGCGACTCCATCGAGGCGCGGATCGCCTGGTTCCAGCACATGCAGCGGCACGAACCGCTGCGGTTCCGCCCGGAGTACGACCTGTGGGAGGTGTTCCGGTACGAGGACGTCAACCAGGTGCTCCGCAACCCCGACACGTTCTCGGTGACCAACAAGACCCACATGGGCCTGCCGTTCTCCTTCGGGCGGGCGGACATCCCCGAGCACAAGTTCCTGCGCGGGTTCGTCACCCGGTCGTTCGTGCCGGGCAACGTCGAGACCAGGTCCCGGGCCTTCGCGGAGGCGGTGGACGAACTGCTCGCGCCGGCCCTGGCCGGCGGCCGGATGGAAGTCCTCGGCGACCTGTGCTACCCGCTCATGGAACGGGTCGTCGGCGACATGTTCGGACTGCGCATCCCGGGACCGGGCCGGTTCCGGGACTGGTCGGAGCAGATGTTCGGCCAGCTGATCGGCGTTCGGTCCCCCGACCACGCCGACGTGGTGGAGCTGTTCACCGAGCAACTCCAGCAGCGCAAGCGCAACCCTGAAGACGACCTGATGAGCGCGCTGCTGGCGGAACGGGCCAAGGACGACCGCCTGGCGGAAGAGAAGATCGTCCACATGTGCCTGGACCTGGCGACGGCCGGCAACGCGCCCCTGTCGCTGATGCTGGCCTACGCGTTCGCCCGCTTCGGGGCCGACGAGGACCTGTACCCGACCTTGCGGCAAGACCCGTCGCTGATCCCCGGTTTCATCGAGGAGGTCCTGCGCTACGACTTCTCGTGGTTCAACCTGTGGCGCACGGCCCGCCACGACACCGTCCTGGGCGGCCGGGAGATCAAGGCGGGCCAGTACGTGGTGGTGTGGGACTCGTCGGCGAACTTCGACGAAAACCACTTCCCCGACCCGGCCCGCTTCGACATCAGGCGCTCCCCCAACCCGCACTTGACTTTCGGCCAGGGCATGTACGTGTGCTTGGGGCTGCCTTTGGTGCGGGTGCTGGGGCGGGTGGTGTTGGAGCGGATGGTGGCGTCGGTCGCGGAGGTCCGGTTCGATCCGGAGGTGCCGATGCGGACGTTGGAGCAGATGAAGGACTACATCGTGTCGCTGGACGTGGTGCTGGCTCCGACGAACGGCTCCTGACGGTTCGCCTGGCCCGCCGAGCCACCCCTGGTGATGGCTCGGCGGGCCAGTCGGTGCAGTTATCCTCCCTCGCTGGCTTTGCACCAACCGGGGGGACCTCGGTGAGACGCGTGTTGCCGTTCGTAGCCCTGCTCGCCGCCGCCTGCACGACCGCTCCACCACAGGCGGCCCCGGACACGGCGAGCGTCCCGGCGACCATGACCACGACCACGGTCGCGCCGGCCGAACTGGCGCCGAAGCGGATCCGTGCCGCCGTGTTGCCCGCCAACGCGCTCGAACGGCTTGGTGTCACCGAGCCCGGTACCGACTCGGATCGCCACCGGCCGCAGCTGCCCCTGCCGTGTGCCAAGCCCAAGACGTCCGGGCAGGACGTGTTCGGTTACCACGTGCCGTTCGCGCGCAAGTGGAAGAACAGTCGGATGGAGTTCAACCACCTCGTCACCTGGTACGAGGACCGCACCGGCGCGGAGGCTGTAGCCAAGACGCGGGAGATGGCCGAGTCGTGCCGGGAGTACGTCTACTCGACCAGGGACGTCGGTGACCTGACGATCCACGTCACCGCCCCGGTGGACCTGCCCGCGCCGGCCGGTGTCAGCGCGGCCTACGCCTACTGCGAGGACAACGGAACCAACCACGCGTGTTGGGGGTTGATCGCGCACGGTGACCTGATGGCCACGCTGATCGTCTTCTCCGCCTCCCACGAACGGAGCCTGGGGGCGGTGGCCGACATGTTGCCCGACGCTGCCGCACTGCTGCTCAAGGACTAGTGCTCAAGGACTAGTGAAAAAGGGACACCGGCGCGGGTGCGCCGGTGTCCCCCTTTCACTGGATCAGGACAGGATGAGGGTCAGGCCGTAGGTGGCCAGGATGGGATTGACCTCCTGGTAGTAGGTGGTGCCGCCGACGGAGCAGTTTCCCGAGCCGCCGGAGGTGACGCCCTGCGCCTGGTTCGCGCTGAGCCAGGAGCCGCCGGAGTCGCCGGGCTCCGCGCACACGTTCGTGCGGGTCAGGCCGTAGACCGTGCCCTGCGGGTAGTTGACCGTCTGGTTGCGGGCCAAGATGGTGCCGCAGCGCATGCCGGTCGTGGAGCCCGAACGGCAGATGCCGGAGCCGACGGCCGCCTGCGCGGAGCCGCGGACGTAGTACCAGTAGCCGTTGTAGCCCTCCATGTAGCCCCACAGGTTCACACCGGCGACGGTGCGCACCCAGGCGTAGTCGTAGTACGGGAACGTCGACGCCGCGAAGCTGCCGGTGACGACGCCGTTGTGGTCGGAGACGGTGTCGCCGGGACGGCCGCAGTGGCCGGCGGTGACGAAGCCGCCGTAGACCGAGAACCCGACCGAGCACCGGCCCGCGAAGTTGATGTAGTACGGCCACCCGCCGACCACGTCGGCCAGCGGACGGGGCGAGGAGGTCTCCTCCACCACGCGCACGTGCTCGCGCCCGGCGCTCGCCTTGGCGACGAAGTCACGGGCGGCCTTGTCGACCTTGTTCTTGTTGACGGTGATCACGACGGTGTTGGTGCGCACGTCGACGTACCAGCCGTTGACGGCCTCCGGCGCGCGGCGGCCGGCGAGGGCGTCGATACCGGTCTTGACCGCGTCCAGCTCGGTGGCGCTGTAGCGCACCACCCGGGTCCGGACGTCCTTGGTCGACACCGTCGCGGCCTTGACCGGGTCGGTGGTGAGGGCGACGAGCGCACCGTCGCGGTCGTCGAAGAAGCTGCCGGCGTAGGACGCGCCGAGCACGTCGCGGACGCGTGCTTCGGTCGCGCGGGCGGTTTCCTCCCGGGCCAGGCGCTTCGCGGCCTGCTCCTCGGTCAGGCCGAGGTCGCGGCGCAGCGCTTCGGACACCCCGGCGCTGACCTTCGGCGCGGAGGACACGGAGGTGGACAGCAGGGACGGGGTCGAGGTGACGACGGCGTCGTCGCTGCCGGCCGAGGCGGGGTGCAGGGAGGCCCCCACCAGGGCGGCGGACAGCGCGACAACGCCGGCCAACCGGTACGCGGTTGTTTTCACGTGCGGCACCTTTCCAACGCAGCAGGATGGTCGGAACGGAACACGACGACACCACCGGCCGTGCGAATGCACGGCGACACCGCTCTGGTGAGTGCTGCGGCAGCAAACCAGACCGGTGGTTTTCGGGGAGTCGTCTTCCGGATGCGGATCCGGAGCACGACGGACGTTACCGCTGACACGTGTGACGTCGCTATACGTCGATCGCAGGCATTGACGGCCCAGGCCACGCCGGGTTCACAGTGCCTGCGGATTCCCGCAGTCGACCCCACTTTCGAGGGCGCGTGTGCACTTTTGTGCAATTCCACGGGAAAGGCTCTGAACTCCAACCGAAGCGAGAATAGACGACGAAAGCTCGCTATTTCGTCCGGCAGTTACCAGACGACGGGAAGTTCGTGCACCCCGAAGAGCGCGCTGTCGTGCTTGTAGGACAGCTCGTCCACCGGCACGGCGGAGCGCAAGTCGGGGAACCGCCGGAACAGGCTCTCGAACACGACCTCCAGCTCGACCCGCGCCAGGTTCTGGCCGAGGCACTGGTGCAGGCCGTACCCGAAGGCCAGGTGCCCGCGGTTCGGGCGGTGGATGTCGAACGCGGCCGGGTCGTCGTAGACCTCCTTGTCCCGGTTGGCCGAACCGGTCAGGAAGTACAGGCCCTCCCCCGCCGCGATCCGCTGCCCGGCGATCTCCAGGTCCTGCTTCGCGATCCGCGGCGAGAGCAGGTCCCCGATGCCCAGGTAGCGCAGCAGCTCGTCCACCGCGCCCGGCCACAGGCCCGGGTCGGCCTTCAGCTCGGCCAGCGCGTGGGGGTTCTCGGTCAGCACGAGCGTGCCGAGGGCGATCATGTTCACGGTCGCCTCGTGCGAGGCGTTGAGGACGCTCTGCGCCGCGCCGGCGAGGTCGTTGTCGTCCAGGCCGAGTTCGGCGGGCGCGTTCGCCAGCTTGGTGAGGACGTCGTCGCCGGGGTTGTCGCGCTTGTCCTTGAGCAGCCCCACCATGTACGTGCGCAACTCGACGACCGCGTTCCTCAGATCTTCGCGGCTGCTCCCCCGGTTGAGCATCACCGCCGCGCGCGACTGGAAGAACTCGTGGTCGGAGTTGGGCACCCCGAGGACGTGACAGACCACTGTGGACGGTACCGGCATCGCGAGCAGCTGCACGAGGTCCGCCGGCTGACCGCTGTCCGCCAGGTCGTCCAACGCGCGGTCCACGACCTCCTGGATCCAGGGGCGCAGGGCACGCGCCTTGCGCATGGTGAAGTCCTGAGCCAGCAACTTGCGGTACACGTCGTGCTCGGGCGGGTCCATCCGGACGAAGGAAGACCGTCTGCCGACCGGGTCCACACCGGAACCGCCCGGCATCGGTATACCGGGTGTGCTGCCGTCACAGCTGATCCGACCGTCCACGAGCCCGGCCTGCACGTCGGCGTGCCGCGCGACCAACCAGACAGTGCTCCCGTCCCTCAGCACCGCCCGCGACACCGGCTCCACCGCCCGCAACGCCTCGTACTCGCCCGGGACGTCGAACGGACACCCGGACCGCCGCATCGGAAACGCCCTCGGCACACCGACTGTGTCCTCGACAGTGGCGTGGTTCGACTTCTCCATACCCGCTCCCTCACATCAGGCGACCACTCCGGGGCCACCGATCCGTCCCCCTTGCGCAACAGGGTCAGGCCCGCGAAGGAACCAGGCGGTAACCGCCGGGGCACACCCGGATCGGCTGGTTCACTCGGCTTGGTAGACCTCGGGGCGGAGGACGGTGCGTTTGGGCACATGGCGATCGTTGTGCATCCGTTCCAGCACGTGGACGGCGTTCTCGGCGAGGTGGTGCGCGTCTTGGACGACCGTCGCTCGCAAGGGACTCGTGCCGGCGCCGATCAGGGTCCGGGCTTCCGGAACACCGTCGACTCCGATCACCACCGTGGCGGCGGATGCAGGTGAGGTGGTGGCGCGCAACGCGTCGACCGCGCCGAGGGCCATCTCGTCGTTGGTGCAGAAGATGGCGTCCAGGCGGCCGTGCTTCTTGTCGAGCATCCGGACATGCGAGTGGACCGCGTCGTAAGCCTTCGAGCGGTGGAAGGCGCGCGGTGCTGGATGGTCATGCTGAGGTCCCGCACTGCTTGGAAGGCCAACCCCGAGGCCTCCGCCCTCTGCACAACGGCAGCCACCGGATCTGCGACACCGCGTGACCCCTCAGGGGCGCTCCCCCACCGACCACCGTGACGGGTTGGGCGACCAGTGTCCGCAAGGCTGCGGGTAGGAGGTGGGGGGCCGACTGCTCCGATCGGGCGGTGTCGACCGGTCGACCCGAACCCCGTCCGCCGGACGGGCGGTGGTCCTGCCCCGCAACAGCATCGTGCCGGGGACGCGAGGTTCCGCGTCCCCGGCACGAAACGCCTGGGTCAGGCGCTCATCGTCGCCGCGTCGTCGGTCTCCGGCTCGGCCGCCGGGGCGGGCAGCTTGGCCGGGGGCACGTGGCGCAGCAGGGTGAGGGCCAGCAGGCCGGCGCCGCCGACCAGGACCGCCGCCACCACGCCCGCCACGTTGAGGCCGCTGGTGAAGGCCTCGCGGGCCGTGGCGATCAGGGACGCCGCCGCGTCGCCGGTCATCGTGGACGCCTCGTTCAGCGCGCCGGACAGGGAGTCCGTCGCCTGGGCGGGCAGGTCGGTCGGCACCGTGGCGTGGTAGACCGCCGTGCCGATGCTGCCCATGAGCGCGATGCCCAGCGAGACGCCCAGGTCGATGGACGTGGAGCTGACCGCCGACGCCGCGCCCTGCTTCTCCGGCGGGGTCGCCGCCATCACCAGTTCGGTGGTCAGGGCCATCGTCGGCGCGATGCCCGGGTAGAGCAGGTAGAAGCCGACGATCAGCAACGGGAGGCCGCCCACGCTCTCGACCTGGGTCAGCACCACGTACCCGGCCAGCGAGAACAGCGCGCCGATCGCCACCACGTACGCCGGACGCACCTTGCGCGCCACCATCGGCGACACCGTGGACACGACCACCAGCATCAGCGCCGCGGGCAGGATCCACAGGCCGGCCGCCAGCGGGGACAGCCCGGCGACCTGCTGGAGGTACTGGGTGAACAGCAGGTAGATGCCGCCGAGCGCGATGGCCGACAGCAGCCACACGCCCAGCGCGCCGCTGAACGAGCGGTTGCGGAACAGCCGCATGTCCAGCAGCGGGGTGTCCAGGCTGAGCTGGCGGCGGACGAAGATGACACCGAACACGATGCCGACCACCGTCGCGATGATCGCCGTAGCCGTCAGGCCCGTCTTGGCGTACTCCTTGATGCCGTAGACGAACGGCATCAGCGCCAGCATCGACAGGAGCACGCTCAGCATGTCCGGCATCCGCTGGCCCGACGCGTCCGGCGCCTTGTACTCCGGCACCAGCACCGGCGCGAGGATGATCACCAGCGCCATGACCGGCACGCCGATCAGCAGCGCGGCGCCCCACCAGAACGCTTCCAGGAGCAGACCGCCCAGCAGCGGGCCGACCGCGACGCCGACCGACACCGACGCGGCCCACATGCCGACCGCCGTGGCCCGCTGGCGCGGGTCGCGGAACATGTTGGGCACCAACGACAGGGTCGACGGCATGACGGCCGCCGCGCCCACGCCCATCAACGCGCGCGCCGCGATCAGCAGGCCGATGTTGGGCGCGAACGCGGCCACCACCGAACCCACGCCGAACACGATCGCACCGAACAGCAGCACCTTCCGACGGCCGATCCGGTCGCCGATGGTGCCCATCGCCACCAGGAGCCCGGCCATCGCGAACCCGTACACGTCGTTGATCCACAGCAGCTGGTCGCTGCTGGGCTTCAGGTCGGCCGCGATGTGCGGAGTCGCCAGGAACAGCACGGTTTGGGCCACGAACAGCAGCGCGGTCGGCAGCAACAGCACCGTGAGCCCGAGCCATTCCCTGGTCCCGGCCCGGTCACCGACTTCGACAGACATGGTGTTTCTTTCCCTTGCTCGAACCGCTCGGACGGTAGATCCGCCATTCGGGAACCCACGGTGTCGTGCGCCGCTCCAGGAACCGTCCAGATCGACTTCGGGTCCGTTTCGGGTACGGTCTAACGGTGCGTTTCGGGGTGCTGGGGCCGCTCGCGGTGTGGACGTCCGACGACCTCCCGGTCCGCGTGCCCGAGCTGAAGGTCAGGTCGCTGCTGGCCCAGCTGGCCGTGGACGCGGGCCGCGTGGTCCCCGCCGACCGGTTGATCGACCGGCTGTGGGGCAGGCGACTGCCCTCGAACCCCGCCGGCGCGCTCCAGACCCGGGTCTCGCAGCTGCGCGCCGCCCTGGACGAGGCCGAGCCCGGCACGCGGCGACTGGTCGTGTCGCGCCCGCCGGGCTACCTGCTCGACGTCGCGGCGGACGCGGTGGACGCGGGCCGGTTCGAAGCGCTGCTGGCGCAGGCCGCGACGACCGGTGACCCGCGGGCGCGGGTGGCGGTGCTGGACGACGCCCTGGCGCTGTGGCGCGGTCCGGTGCTGGCCGACTTCGCCGACGAGGAGTTCGCCCGGGAGGTCACCGCCCGGCTGGTCGAGCTGCGCCTGACCGCGTGGGAGCAGCGGGCCGAGGCGCGCCTGGAGTTCGGCGAGCCCGGCACGCTGGCCGACGAGCTGGGCGACCTCGTGGCCCGCCACCCGCTGCGCGAGCGGCTGGTGGCCGCGCACCTGCGGGCGCTGTACCAGGCGGGGCGGCAGGGCGAGGCGCTGGCGGGCTACCGCGACCTGCGCACCCGGCTGGTCTCCGAGCTGGGCGTCGAGCCGGGGCCGCGCCTGGCCGCGCTGCACCGGGCGATGCTGGAGCAGGACCCGTCGCTGGGCGGCTCGGTGGAGCCGCCGACGAACCTGCCGCACCTGCTGGGCGACCTGGTCGGCCGGGACGCCGACGTCGACGAGGTGCGGCGGCTGCTCGCGGCGGACCGGCTGGTCACCCTCACCGGCCCCGGCGGCGTGGGCAAGACCCGGCTGGCGCTGGCCGTGGCCCGGCAGCTGGTGGGCGGGTCCCCGGACGGCACGTGGCTGGTCGAGCTGGCCGCATTACCCGCGGGCGCGTCGGCCGATGAGGTGGCCGCGCTGGTGGCGGCGAGCGTGGGCATCCGCGACGGCGTGGTGACCGACCTGGCGGGCCGGCTGGCCGAGGCGTTGCGCACCAAGGGGATGCTGCTGGTGCTGGACAACTGCGAGCACTTGGCGCCGGCCGCGGCGGAGGTGGCCGCCGGGCTGCTGCGCGCCGCGCCGGGGCTGCGGGTGCTGGCCACCAGCCAACGCCCGCTGGGCGTGGCCGGTGAGCTGCTGTGGGCCGTGCCGACGCTGACCCAGCCCAGCGCGGTCGAGCTGTTCACCGCCCGCGCGGCGGCCGGCACGCCCGGTTTCGCCCTCGACCCGGACAACGCCGACGCCGTCGCGGCGATCTGCCGCCGCCTGGACGGCATCCCGCTGGCGTTGGAGCTGGCCGCGACCCGGGTCCGCGCGTGGGGCGTGCACGAGGTCCTGGCGCGGCTGGACGACCGGTTCCGCGTGCTGACCGCCGGGCACAGCGGCGCGCCGGCGCGCCAGCGGACCCTGCGCGCCGTGCTGGACTGGAGCTGGGAGCTGTTGACCGAGGCCGAGCGGACCGTGCTGCGCCGGTTGTCGGTGCACGTGGACGGGTGGACGCTGAGCGCGGCGGAGGACGTGGCGGGCGGTGACGACCTGGACGTGCCGGACGTGCTGGCCCGGCTGGTCGACCGCTCGCTGGTCGTCGTCACGCCCGCCGACCCGCCCCGGTACCGCCTGCTGGAGTCGGTCGCCGAGTACTCCTCGGCGAAGCTGCGCGAGGCAGGCGAGGTCGCCGAGATCGAGCTGCGGCACCGGGAGCACTACGCGCGGCTGGCCGCGACCGCCGACCCGCTGCTGCGCGGGCCGCGCCAGCAGCGGTGGCTGCACGTGCTCGACGCCGAGGCCGCCAACCTGCGCACCGCGATCGACCACGCGGTCCGCGACGGCGAGGCGCTGCCGCTGGTCGAGTCGCTGGCCTGGTACTGGGTGCTGCGCGGTCGCCTCGGCGAGGGGCGGCGGGCGCTGACCGCGGCGCTGGCCGGCGGCGGCCCGGACGACGTGGCGGGCACGGTCCGGGTGTGGCACTCCGCGTTCAACCTGCTCATGGGTGTCGCGTCGAAGGTGGTGCCGCCGTCCGCGACCCGGCCGGCCGACCCGGTGGCCGCCGCCGGGCGGGCGCGGGCCGAGTGGTTCCTCGGGTTCATCGGCCTGGGCATCGGCGAGCTGAGCGTGGGCCACGACCTGGTGGCCGGTGCGCTGGCCGTGTTCGAGGACCTGGGCGACCGGTGGGGCACGGCCGCCGCCCACGGCACGCTGACCCGCTACGCGTTGGCGCGCAGCGACCTGGACGCGATGGCCCACCACGGTGAACTGGGCATGGCCCTGTTCACCGAGGTCGGCGACCGGTGGGGGCAGCTGCACGTGACGTTCGGCCTGGGCACGCACGCCGAGGTCGTCGGCGACTACGACCGCGCCGCCGAGCTGCACCGCGACGGACTGCGGATCGCCGAAGGGTTGGGCCTGAGCACCGAGGTGTCGGACAAGCTGTCCGCGCTGGGCCGGATCGCGCTGCTCACCGAGGACTACGAGCAGGCCGACGAGCTGCACGAGTGCGCCCGCGCGCAGGCCGTCGCGCAGGGCTACACGATCGGCGAGGAGTTCGCCGAGCTGGGCCTGGCGCTGGGCGCGCGGCGGCAGGGCCGGTTCGACGAGGCCGAGAAGCTGCTGCGCAAGTGGCTGGTGCACGACCAGCGGCTGGAGTCGGACCTGGCCGTGGCGCTGATCTTCGCCGAGCTGGGGTTCGTCGCCGAGCTGCGCGGTGACGCCGAGGCCGCCTGCGCCCTGCACCGCGAAGGGCTGGCGACGGCGCGCAAGTCGGGCGACCCGCGCGCGGTGGCGCTGGCGTTCGAAGGGCTCGCCGGCGCGCACGCCCTGTGCGGCGACCACGAGCGCGCGGCACGGCTGCTCGGCGCGGGCGCCGCCCTGCGGGAACGGGCCGGCGCGCCCCTGCCGGCCGGCGAGCGCGGCGACGTCGACCGGATCACCGCGGCGATCCTCGCGGCGGTGGGCGCGGAGGCGTTCACCGACGCCTTCGAGCGGGGCCGGGCGCGCGGCGAGTCCGAAGTGGACAGTTCGGCGCCCTGAGGATTACCGCGCTGTTATCGACCGGTGCACGCCCCTGATTAGCCTCCCGTGGGTCCGCAGGAAGCGGTTCTGACGTGGTGCCCACCGGAAGTGACGAGGGACGGCAGATGAACTTATCGATCGAGTTGGCCGAACCGACCATGCTCGGCTGGTTGACCGCCTACGGGCTCGACGCCGAGTACGTCCGGTCGAGCGGGAACACGTTGTTCGCCAAGCAGTCCGACGGCTCGGAGCGTCCGGTGCTGGACTTCGCGGGCGGGTACGGTTCGGTCCTGCTCGGGCACAACCACCCGGAGCTGGTCGCGCTCGCCCGCGAGCTGTTCGCCCAAGGCACGCCCATCCACGCCCAGTTCTCCCGCCACCCGTACGCCAATGACCTGGCCAACCGGCTCAACACCATCCTCCACCGCGAGTTCGGCGTCTCCGAGCCGTACTACGCGGTCTTCGCCAACTCCGGCGCCGAGGCCATCGAGGCCGCTGTGAAGCACGCCGAGCTGGACCGCGTCTACAAGGTGCGCGCCGCGGTGGAGGCCGCGGAGACCGCCCTGGACGAGGCACGCGCGGCGGTCGCGGCCGGCGCCACGGTCGCCGAGGACGTGTACCGCGCCCTCGACGTGCCGCAGGGCGACTTCCCGGCGCTGCTGGCCGAGGTCAGCCGGGTCAACGCCGAGCTGGCGACGCGGCAGCCGGTGTTCCTGAGCCTGGAGAGCGGTTTCCACGGCAAGCTCGTCGGCAGCGTCCAGCTCACCCACAACCCGACCTACCGCACGCCGTTCGGCGCACTGGCCCGCCCGTCCCGGTTCGTGCCGTTCAACCAGCCCGGCACCGTGCGCAAGGTCCTCGACGAGGAACGCGTGTCGCTGCACGAGCTGGTGGTGACCGACGGCGTGGTCCGGTTGGCGGAGCGCGAACTGCCGGTGGTGACGGCGTTCCTGCTCGAGCCGATCCAGGGCGAGGGCGGCATCCGCGAGCTCAGCGCCGAGTTCGCCCGGGAGATCGCGGAGGCCTGCGAGGAGGTGGGCGTGCCGGTCGTGATCGACGAGGTGCAGAGCGGCATGGGCCGCACCGGTGCGTTCTTCGCCAGCTCCCAGATCGGCCTGCGCGGCGACTACTACGCCTTGTCCAAGAGCCTGGGCGGCGGCGTGGCCAAGGCCGCCGTGATGCTGGTCCGCGAGAAGTTCTACCGCGGCGACTTCGAGTTGGTGCACAGCTCCACCTTCGCCAAGGACAGCTTCTCCACCACGATCGCCGGCAAGGTCCTGGACCTCCTGGAAGCCGACGACGGCCGCGCCTACCGCCGCGCCGCCGAGCTGGGCGACCAGCTGACCGCGATGCTGGAGTCCATCCGCGCGGACCACCCCGACCTGGTCAAGGAGGTCCGGGGCAGGGGCTTGATGCTGGGCCTGGAGTTCCACGACCAGAGCGCGTCCCCGTCACCCGCGATCGCCGAACAGGCCACCGCCGGGATGCTCGGCTACGCCATCGCCGGTTTCCTGCTGCGCGAACACGCGATCCGCACGTTCCCCACCGCCAGCGCCACCAACACACTGCGCTTCGAACCGTCCCTCCAACTGACCGACGAGGAGATCACGCGACTGGAGACCGGGCTGCGCGCCGCGGTCGAGGTCCTGCGCTCCCCGTCCGGCCGACTGGTCTGAAAGGGGTTCCGGTGGACCACGACGAGGCTTTGAACTTGGTACGGGATTTCGTCCGCGACGAACTGCTGGGCGACCGACCCGAGCTGGACACCCTGGGCGACATGCCGTTGCCCCTGTACGAGAAGTTCGCCAAGACCGGCTTGATGAACTGGTGGCTCTCCCCCGAGCTGGGCGGGCATGGGTTGGGTCTGGAGCAGGGCGTCGACCTGGTGTCCGAACTGTCCTACGGCGACGCCGGCGTCGCGTTCACCCTGTTCATCTCCGTCATGGCGACGAACATGGTGTGGCTGTACGGGTCGGACGAGCTGAAGAAGCGCTACCTGGAGCCTCTTGCCCAGTCAGGCGGTTTCGGCGCGACCCTGGGCAGCGAGGAAGCAGCGGGCAGCGAACTGGGCCGCACGTCCACGGTAGCCGTCCGCGAGGGTGCCGAGCTCGTGCTCAACGGCGAGAAGTGGTTCTCCACCAACACCGACTTCGCGGACTTCCTCGTGGTGGTAGCGAAATCCGCCGACAACCCATCCGGCCACGCCGCGGTGGTCGTCCCCAGGGACACCCCCGGCGTGCGCGTGGTGAAGCGGTGGGACGTCCTGGGATTGCGCGCATCGGGCACCTACCAGGTAGCACTGGACAACGTCCGCGTGCCGGTGTCCCACGCACTGACCGGCCCAGGCTTGCGCATCCTGGAAGTCGGCCTGAACGCGAGCCGAGTCCTCATCGCCACCACCGCGATCGGCATCTCCCGCCGCATCCGAGACCTGGCCATCGACTACGCCCGATCCAAGGAACTACGCGGCTCGACCCTGCTGAACAACGCGGTCTTCGGAGCCAAGATCGGCCAGATGGAGATGGCAATCGCCGTCATGCGCAACCAATGCGCAGCAGCCGGCCGCGACTTCGACTCCATCATGACCCGCCCGTCACCGGGCGCGGAGTTCCTGCGCCAGGGCGCACTGAAGTCGGCGTTGACGGCGAAGATGTTCACCGGCCAGGCCGGCTGGCAGGTGGCCACGGTGGGCTCGGAACTGTTCGGCGGACTCGGGTACACCGGCGAGTCACCGATCGGCAAGCTGGTGCGAGACATGCGCTACGTGTCGATCGTCGAGGGCGGCGACGACGTCCTGCGAGAGCTCATGTTCAACCGATACGTCCTACCAGAGGGCAAACGCATCTAAGCCACCCACGCCGCACGAGCTCCTCGGCGCGCAGCGCCGCCCTTCGGCGGAGCCGGCGAGTGGGCAGTCCGCCGGGGAGGACACAACTCAACTTGGGCTTCTTGCTTGTGTCATCCCCGTATGGCCT
>NZ_JBBEGC010000093.1:0-29434 GCF_037401995.1 Saccharothrix sp. CCNWYY140 | reverse complement strand
TCGCTGCCGCTTGGCGGAACGCAAGAGCCCCCGCCCTTCGGGCGTAACGCCTTCGGCGGAAAAGCGCGCCTTCGGCGGAAAAACGGCGCGCCTTCGGCGGGAAAGCACGCGGCGGTCGAGTGGTGGGTCAGGCGAACAGTGCCCTACGGCTCGGCAATCCCACGCACGACACCCAGCCGAACCAGGTCCTGGGGTCGTAGCCTCAGGTCGTCGGCGAGTTCCCGCACGTCCTCCCGCTTGAGGATCGCGGCGGCAAGCTCGGGCGCTATCACCGAGAAATACGCGTCCGGCGCGATCCACGTGTGCTCCGGCGCGGACAACGCCAGCGCCCCGCCCGACCCGCCCTCGCCGACGACCAGCGTCGTGATCGGCACGCGGGACTCCGCGACCACCCCGAACAGCTCCGCGATGGCGGCGCCCACCCCGGCCCGTTCGGCGGCGGCGTCGTTGGCCGCTCCGGGTGTGTCCACCAGGGTCAGCACGGGCAGTGCCAACCGCCCGGCCAGCCGGATGAGCCGACTCGCGGTCCGGTACCCGGCCGGGGTGGTCGCCGTGCCCGTCTGGGCGATGTAGACGACCGACCGCCCGTGCCGCCGCCCGATCCCGCACAGCAGCCCGGGGTCGACGCCTCCGGCCCGGTCGCCGCTGAGTGCGACCCGGTCCTCGAAGTAGTCGTCCAGGTACCGCGCGGCCCGGGGCCTTGCCGCCGACCGCGCGCGTTCCACGGCACTCCACCCGTCCGCCGGCAGGTCGACCGCGCCCAGTGCCCGAGGCACCTCGGCCGGCACCGCCGACCCGCCCACCAGCAACCCGAGCAGCCGCCGGACCAGGTCGTCCACGGCGTCCTCGGTCACCACGACGTCCACGACACCGGCCGCGAACTGCCCCTCGGCGGTGTAGGCCGGACTGTCCTCGGGTCGCACCCGCCGCCCGGCGAACCCGACCTGCGCCCCGGCGACGCCCACCACGACGTCCGCGCCGGCGCCCAGCGATGCCCACAGCCCGCCGGTGGTCGGGTCGCGCAGCACCGAGACGTGCGGCAACCCGGCCTCCCGGTGCGCCGCGCACAGCCGGGCCACGCGCTGGAGTTGCCGCAGGGACAGCATCCCCTCCTGCATCCGGCTGCCGCCGGTCGCGATCGAGGACACCACCGGCAACCCGCGTGCCCGCGCCTCGCCGAACGCCTCTTCGATCACCGCGCCGGTCGCGGTGCCCACCGATCCGCCGAGGAACCGGAAGTCGAACGCGATCACCACGGCGTCGGCGTCCCGCCGCCACGACACGGATTCCGCGTTCCCGGTCCGCTCCCGCGCCCGTCGCAGCTGGTCGTCGTACCCGGGCCAGCCGAGCGGGTTCACCGCAGCTCCCGCTTCAACACCTTGCCCATGTCGTTGCGCGGCAACGATTCCACGAACCGGACCACTCGGGGCCGCTTGTGCGGCGTCAACAGGCGTGCCACGTGGTCGGCCAGTTCGTCGCCGGTGGTCGTCACCCCGCTGGGTACGACCCAGGCCACCACCCGCTCGCCGAGGTCGTCGTCAGGCTCGCCGGTCACCGCCACCTCGGCGACCCCGGGGTGCTCCAGCAGGGCGTTCTCGATCTCGCCCGCCCCGATCTTGTAGCCGCCGCTCTTGATCAGGTCGGTGGCCCGCCGCCCCACGATCCGCAGGTACCCGTCGGGCTCGACCACCGCGAGGTCCCCGGTGCGGAACCACCCGTCCACGAAGGCGTCCCGGGTGGCGTCCGGCCGGTTCAGGTACTCCAGGAACAGGTTCGGCCCCCGGACCTCGATCTCGCCCGGCTCGTCGCCGACGACCCGCACCTCGACGCCGTCCAGCGGCAACCCGACCGTGCCCGGCCGCCGGTCCCCGGACGCCCGCACGCTGGTGTTCATGAGCGTCTCGGTCATCCCGTACCGCTCGACGACCCGCTGCCCGGTCAACTCCGCCATGCGCTCGTGCACGGTCGCGGGCAGCGCGGCGGAGCCGGACACCAGCAGCCGGGCCTTCGCGAACGCCCCCGCGAACTCGGGAGCCTGCACGATCCGGTGGTACATCGTCGGGACGCCGAACATCATCGTGCCCACGGACGCCATCGCCTCGGCCGCTTTGTCCACGCTGAACGTGCCCAGGTGGTGCACCGTCCCGCCCCGCCGCAACGGCCCGAGCACCCCGATCCCCAGCCCGTGCACGTGGAACAGGGGCAACCCGTGCACCACCACGTCGTCGGCGGTCCACTCCCAGGCGGCGGCCAACGCGTCGAGGTTCGACGCCAACGCCCGCCGCGGCAGCACCACGCCCTTGGGCGGTCCGGTCGTCCCGGAGGTGTAGACGATCAGGGCCGGGGCTTCCGCGTCGGGTTCGGGCAACGGCACCTCGACACCGGACGGCAACTCGTCGTCCACCACCAGGTCAGGCGCGCTGTCGGCCAGGATGTGCGCGAGCTCGCGCTCACCCACCTTGGGGTTGAGCGGCACCACCGGCACCCCGGCCAACAACGCCCCGACCACCACCACGCAGGTCCGCACGTCCGACCGCGCCCACACGGCGATCCGCCGCTTCCCGACCAGCCCGTACGCCACCTGCCGCGCCCGAGCGGCGAGTTCGGCGTAGGTCAACTCCTGATCGGGGAACCGGACGGCCACTTTCGCGGGCGGGTCGGCCAAAGCGGGCAGCAACATCCACCCACCTTGACCAAGAACACAGCCGGCCGCATCCCAACTGTGCTCCGGACCACCCTCAGCCGGTCACAGGTGCGGTTCCAGCCACTTCAGCAGCTGGGCCTTCGGCCGCGCCCCCACCAGCTGCGCCACCAGCGCACCGTCCCGGTACAGCTGCAACGTGGGCATGCCCATGATCCCCAGGTCCCGGGCCGTCCGCGGGTTCGCGTCGGTGTCGATCTTCGCGAAGGTCACCGACTCCAGTTCGGCGTCCAGTTCCGCCAGGACCGGCTCGATCATCCGGCACGGCGGGCACCAGGCGGCCGTGAACTCCACCAGCACCGTGTCGCCGGCGACCGCCTCGCCGAACGTCTCGTCCGTCAACGTGCGCACGGCCGACTCCTCTTCTCCGCCTCCGCCAACTGCGTGCGCACCCGGCTCCGGGCGGCCTCCAGCCGCTCGATGCACTCGTCCAGCTCGGCGAGCTTGCGCCGGTACACGGCCACCGACGCCGGGCACTCGTCACCGCTGGCGTGGCCGTCGCGCAGGCACTCCACGAACGGCCGGGTGTCCTCCAGGGCGAAGCCGATGCCGGTCAACGAGCGGATCTCGGAGACCAACCGCAGGTCGGCCTCGTCGTACTCGCGTTGCCCGTTCGCCCCGCGCCGCGCCGTCAGCAGTCCCAACGACTCGTAGTAGCGCAGTGCCCGGGTCGTCGTCCCGCCCCGCCGTGCCAGTTCTCCGATGCGCACGTTGCCGATCCTCCGCCTTGACGCCCACGTCAAGTCCAGTGTGCTTCAGGCCACGCGCACGACACCCGTACCCTTGACCACCGTGCTAGTGCTCGCCTTGGACACCGCGACCCCCGCCGTCACCGCCGGAGTGGTGGAGCTGACGCCCGACGCGCCGCCCCGCCTGCTCGCGCAGCGGGTGACGGTGAACGCGAAGGCGCACGGCGAGCTGCTGACGCCCCACCTCCAGGAGGCCCTGGCCGAAGCCGGTCACACCCTCCGGGACCTGGACGCCATCGTGTGCGGGTCCGGGCCCGGTCCGTTCACCGGCCTGCGGGTGGGCCTGGTCACGGCCGCCGCCCTCGGCCAGGCGCTCAACCGGCCGGTCTACCCGGTGCCCACCCCGGACGCCATCGCGCTCGACGCGGCGACCGGCGCGCCGCTGCTGGTCGCCACCGACGCGCGCCGCAAGGAGGTCTACTGGGCCGCCTACGACGCCGCCGGCCGCCGCACCGACGGCCCGCACGTGGACAAGCCCGCGGACGTCCGGGCCAAGCTGCCCGCCGTCGCCGGCGCGGCGGGCGAGGGGGCGGAGATCTACGCCGACGTCCTCGGCCTGCCCACGGTCGACGCCCGGTACCCGTCGCCGGTCTCCCTGGTCGCCGCAGCCGCCGAGGAACTCCTCGCCGGCGCCCGTCCGGCCGCCCTCACCCCGCTCTACCTGCGCCGACCGGACGCCGTCGAGCCCGTGGGTCGCAAGCGGGTGACCAGATGACCCCTCGGACGGTCACGATCGCCCCGCTGCGGCACGAGGACGCCGCGCGGTGCGCCGAGATCGAGCAGGACCTGTTCCCCGGCGACGACCCGTGGAGCGAGAACGCGTTCCACAGCGAACTCGACCACGGCAACTTCTACGTCGGCGCCTACCTGGCCTCGGACGGCGCGGTCTTGGATGGCGCCGACGCGGCCTCACTCCAGCTGATCGGCTACGCCGGCCTGGCGCTCACCGACTTCGAGTCCAGCGTGCACACCATCGCCGTCGACCGGGCCCACCAGGGCGCCGGCGTCGGCAAGACGCTCCTGCGCACCCTGTTGGCCAAGGCCGACGACCTCGGCCTCCCGGTGTTCCTGGAGGTCCGCACGGACAACGTGCCCGCGATCTCGCTCTACCTGGCGCACGGCTTCGAGCACCTGGGCGTGCGCCGCCGCTACTACCAGCCGTCGGGTGCCGACGCGTACACGATGGGAAGGCCCGCGAACCGTGACTGACCGGCTCATCCTCGGAATCGAAAGCTCGTGCGACGAGACGGGCGTCGGCATCGTCCGGCTCGGCCCGGACGGGGCGCTGGAGCTGCTCGCCGACGAGGTCGCCTCCAGCGTCGAGGAGCACGCGCGCTTCGGCGGCGTCGTCCCGGAGGTGGCGTCGCGCGCTCACCTGGAGGCGATGGTGCCGACAATGCGCCGCGCGGTGGAGCAGGCGGGCATCGAGCTGTCCGACGTCCACTCGATCGCGGTCACCGCCGGTCCGGGCCTGGCGGGCGCCCTGCTGGTCGGCGTGAGCGCCGCCAAGGCCTACGCCGCCGCTCTGAACAAGCCGCTCTACGGCGTCAACCACCTCGCCGGGCACGTCGCCGCCGACACCCTCCAGCACGGTCCGCTGCCCAAGCGCTGCGTCGCGCTGCTGGTCTCCGGCGGCCACTCCCAGCTCCTGCTCGTGGAGGGCCTGGCGGAGAAGATCACCGAGATCGGCTCCACCGTGGACGACGCCGCCGGCGAGGCCTACGACAAGGTCGCCCGGCTGCTGGACCTGCCCTACCCGGGCGGCCCGCCCATCGACAAGCTGGCCAAGCAGGGCAACGGGTGCGCCATCGCGTTCCCGCGCGGCCTGACCGGTCCGCGGGACGCCAAGTACGACTTCTCCTTCTCCGGCCTGAAGACCTCCGTCGCCCGCTGGGTCGAGCGGCAGGAGAAGGCGGGCGAGGAGGTCCCGCTGGCCGACGTGGCGGCGTCGTTCCAGGAGGCGGTGGCGGACGTGCTGACCGCCAAGGCCATCCGGGCGTGCAAGGACCTCGGCGTGGACACCCTGGTGATCTCCGGCGGTGTGGCGGCGAACTCCCGGCTGTCGGGCCTGGCGGCGGAGCGCTGCGCGGAGGCGGGCATCGAGCTGCGCGTGCCCCGCCCCCGGCTGTGCACCGACAACGGCGCGATGATCGCCGCCCTCGGCGCGCACCTGGTCGCGGCGGGCGCGAAGCCGTCCCCGCTCGACCTGTCCACCGTGCCGGGCCTCCCGGTCGGCACCGTGCAGATCTTCTGACCCGAACAGGCGGGACGGTCGCCTTCCGCGGCGCCCCTGATCACAGCGCTCCGGCCGCCCCGTCCTCGAAGGCCCGGTCGAACCGCTCGCCGCCCAGTGCCTCCCGGGCGGCGGCGGTGATCCGGTCGACGTCGAAGCGCTCGCCGGCCGGCAGCGGCAGGCCCACCGACAGCCGGTGCGCCGCCGCCGACCCGAGCAGCCGGGCCGCTTCCTCGTGTTCGCCGCCCAGCGCCTTCGCCCCGGCCAGCCCTTCCAGCGCCAGCGCCACCGCCCGGGGGTCGCCGACCTGCCGGGCCAGCGCCAACCCGGCCTCCTGGAGCCGGAGCGCCTCCGCGACGTCCCCCCGCTGCTCGGCCACGAAGCCCTGCTCGGCGAACACCAGCGTCGCCCCGGCCTCGAAGCCGATCCGCCGGTGCCAGTCCCGCAGCCGGGTCAGGAGCCGGTCGGCCTCGTCCAGGTCCCCGGCCCGCCGCGCGACCAGTGCCAACCCCATCTCCGCGTACATCTCGCCGGGGGAGAAGCCGTGGTCGGCGGCGATCCGGCGGGCCTGCTCGTGCCGGGCGCGGGCCTCCGCGAAGTCCCCGGTCAGCAACGCCACCCGGCCCAGCCACGACAGCGTGTAGGACACCTCCGGCCACGACGACAGCTCCCGCGCCATCTCCAGCCCCCGCCGGTGCACGCGTGCGGCCGTCTCGTAGTCGCCGCGCAGCTGGGCGAGCGTGCCGAGCGCGAACGACGCCTGGAGCCGGCCCCACCGGTCGCCCAGCGCGGTGAACGCCCGGTCGGCCCGCTCGGCGGCGTCCCGCGCGGAGGTGAAGTCGCCGCGCCCCATCGCCTGGCTGAACCGGTCCGACAGCGCCGCCGCCACGCCCCACTCGTCACCGCTCGCGGTGAACTCGGCCAACGCCGAGTCCGTCAGGCGTTCCCCGGCGGGCATGTCGCCGACCGTGGAGAACACGTACCCGAGGAACCACCGCGCCCGAGGGTCCGCCACGACGCCCGGGTCCCGCACCGGCCCGCCGGCGAGGACCTCGAACCCCAGCCGCCACGGCCCGTCCAACGCGTCCCGAGCCTCCCCGATCCGGCCGCGCAGGAACCAGTACCAGGCCAACGCCCGCGCCGCGTCGGCGTCACCCGCCACGGCGGCCCGCAGGTTGGCCGCATCGGCGTCCAGCCGCGCCAACCACGTCAGCTGGTCGGCCCCGCGCAACTCGGGATCGGCCCGCCGCGCCACCGCCCGGAAGTGCTCCGCGTGCCGCGCCCGCACCGCGTCCAGCTCGCCCGCTTCGACCAGCCGCTCACGCCCGTAGTCGGCCACGGACTCCAACAGCCGGTACCGCGGCCGATCACCACCCGCCACCACCACCAGCGACCGGTCGACCAGCCGGGTCAGGGCCTCCAGCACGTCGTCCACCCCGTCCCCGGCG
The DNA here is from genome assembly GCF_037401995.1 of Saccharothrix sp. CCNWYY140. Lineage (NCBI taxonomy): Bacteria > Bacillati > Actinomycetota > Actinomycetes > Pseudonocardiales > Pseudonocardiaceae > Saccharothrix > Saccharothrix sp. CCNWYY140. Next base: position 22,303 of record NZ_JBBEGC010000093.1, on the reverse strand, counting down.
CAGACCGCCTCGGCCGCCGCGAGGTCGCACCCCTCGACCATGACCGCCAGCCGCCGCAGCACGGCCCGTTCGGAAGGCCCGAGCAGGTCCCAACTCCAGTCGATCATCGCCCGCAGGGTCCGCTGACGGGCCGGCGCGTCCCGGGGTCCGGCGGACAGCAGCCGGAACCGGTCGTCCAGCCGCTCCAACAGCTCGGTCACGCCCAGCGCACGGACCCGCGTGGCGGCGAGCTCCAACGCCAACGGCAACCCGTCGAGCTTGCGACAGATCCGCTCGACAACCCCCTCCACCTCCGGCGTCAACACGAACCCGGGCGCCACCGCCGCCGCCCGCTGGGCGAACAACCGGACGGCATCGGCGGGCTCCAACGGCGGCACCACCCAGACCACCTCCCCGGCGACCCCCAACGGCTCCTGGCTGGTCACCAACACCCGCAACCGCGGCGCGACCCGCAACAACCGCGACACGAACGAGGCAACCGCCCCCACCAACCGCTCGCAGTTGTCCAACACCAGCACGTCCCGCCCCCGAAACGCCTCCGCCACCCGGTCCTCCAGCCCGAGGGACATCCCCACCCCAACCTCTTCCCGCACCCCCAACACAGCAGCCACCGCCCCAGCGACCCGCTCACCACCGACCGCAGCCCGAGCCCCCGCCGCCGGCTCACCGCTCGCCGCAGCCCGCTCGCCACCCACTTCGGCCCGCTCGCCATCCGCCCCAGCCCGCTCGCCACCCGCGAGCGCACTGCTGCTCAGCCCGCCAAGCCCAGGATTCGTCGTACCCGCGTGGGACAATGGCATCGGGGGCCGGAGGCCACCGACCTCCTCCAACAACCCCTCGCCGGCGCGCTCCAACCCGGCCAACTCCACCAGCCACACCCCGTCGGCCACGTCGTCCCCCAACGACCGCGCCACCTCCACCGCCAGGCTGGTCTTGCCCACCCCACCCGGCCCGGTCAACGTCACCAACCGCGACGACCCCAGCAGCGCACCCACCGCCGCGACAGCCGCATCCCGCCCCACCAGCGACGTCACCGGCGCGGGCAGGTTCGTGCGCGGCCGGCGGATCTCGTGTCGCAGCAAAGTCCCCTGCAAAGCCACCAGTTCCGGCCCGGGCTCCAACCCCTGCTCCCGCGCCAGCACCCGCCGGTAGGACGCGAAGCTCTCCAGCGCCTCGACCTGCTGCCCCGCCAGGTACAGCGACCGCATGTGCAGCCCCCGCAACCGTTCCCGCAGCGGGTGCCGCGCCACCTCCTCCTCCAGCGCCACCGGCTGCCCCGCGGCCAGCCGCGCCTCCGCCCGGTCCTCCACGACGGCCAGCCGCTCCTCCTCCAGCCGCCGCGCGAAACCGGACGCGAACCCCTCGAAGAACTCCGCCAGCGGCTCACCCCGCCACAGCGCCAGCGCCTCGTCGAACTTGCCCGCCGCCGCCAACGCCCGGAACTCGGCCAGGTCCAGCCACGAGTACCGCACCGCGTACCCGGGCGGCTGCCACACGACCGCGTCCCGCCCCACCGCCTTGCGCAGCGCGGACACCTTGGTCTGCAACGTGTTGCCGACGGCGGGCGCCGCGCCCCACAGCGCCGTGCCCAGCGCGTCCACCGGGACCGGCCGCCCCTCGGCGACCAGGAGCCGCGCGAGCAACGCCCGCACCTTCACCTCCGGCACCCGCACGGGGGTCCCATCCTCCGTCCACACCGCCAGTGGCCCCAGCACGCCGAATCGCACGCCCCGAAGTCAACCAGCAGCGAACCCGCAGCCGATCGGCAGCGCCGCCGGACAGCCTGGTCGCACCAACCGACAGAGGGAGACAGATGAGCACGCCGCTGACCCTGATCGGCCTCGGCCCGATGGGCCAGGCAATGGTCCGCACGTTCCTCGCGCACGGCCACCGGGTGACGGTCTGGAACCGCACCCCGAGCCGCGCCGACGACCTGGTCGCGCTGGGCGCCACCCGCGCCGAGAGCCCCGCGCACGCGGTGGAGGCCGCCAAACTGGTCCTGCTCAGCCTGACCGACTACGCCGCGATGGACGACGTCCTCCGGGACGTCGACCTCGCCGGGAAGACCGTCGTCAACCTCAGCTCCGACACACCGGAGAAGACCCTGAAGGCCGCCGCGTGCCTCGCCGAACGAGGTGCCGAGCTGCTGGTGGGCGGCGTGATGGCGCCGGCGCCGTTGGTCGGCGCGGAGGGCGCCTACGTGTTCTACAGCGGTTCCGAGCACGTCTTCCAGGCGCACAAGGACGTGCTGGCGCTGCTCGGCCGGCCGGAGTACCTGGGCGAGGACCACTCCCTGGCGCAGCTGTTCTACCAGGCGCAGCTGGACTACTTCCTGACCGCGCTGGCCGGGATGCTGCACAGCCTCGCCCTGGTGAAGACCGCGGGCGTCCCGGCCGCCGCGTTCGCCCCGTACCTGCGGGACAACCTGACCTCGATCGCGATGTACCTGGACGAGACGGTCGAGCACCTGGACACCGGGCAGCACCCCGGCGACCAGGCGAACGTCATCATGATGGGCGCCACCGCCGACCACATCGTCGGCACGACCGAGGCCACCGGGCTGGACCCGGAGCTGCCGAGGGCGGTCCAGTCGCTCTACCGGCGCGCGATCGACGCCGGGCGCGGCAGGGACAGCTGGACCGCCCTCCACGAGGTGATCAAGAAGCGGAATTAAACGGCGTTCAGCCCGGGGTTGCGATCTTCGACGACGAACGACTTGAGCGTCGTCGCCTCCGCCCCGGGCTGCCGCACGAAAGGCAGCGAACGGAAATCGACGCGCATTTCCGCGGCGGTGAATCGGGTGCGGACGTAGCCGCGCCGCCGGCTGTGCAGCTTGATGTGCGGGTTGAGCCGGAGCTGGGTCTGGTCCACGGTGTCGTTGCCGTCGCCGCCGGAGGTGACGGACGTGCAGACCAGCTCCGTCCCGACGGTCCGCGACGACGCCGGGTCGGCCCAGTCGGCCTTGATGTCGGCGGCGTAGGCGGCGTGCACGTCACCGGTCAGCACGACGGTGTTGCGGACGCCGGCCTCGACCCACCCGCGGGTGATCCGATCGCGCGAGGCCAGGTAGCCGTCCCACGAGTCCATCGACACCTCCTTGTCCGGGCCGTCCTTGCGGTCGCGCTCGGCGAAGAAGACCTGCTGGCCCAGGACGTCCCAGCGGGCGCGGGAGCGGCGGAACCCGTCCAGCAGCCACGCCTCCTGGTCCGCGCCGGTGATGGTGCGGGTCGGGTTGCCGGCCTCGGTGCAGATCTTCCAGCCGTCGCCGCACGCCTGGTCGTCGCGGTACTGGCGGGTGTCGAGCATGTGGAAGTTGGCCAGCGCGCCCCACTGGACGCGGCGGTAGAGCTGCATGTCGATGCCGTCCGGGCGGGCGGACCGGCGCAGCGGCATGTTCTCGTAGTACGCCTGGAACGCCGCCGCGCGCCGGTCGGGGAAGGCCGGGTCCGGCTGCTCGGGCACCTCGTCGGCCCAGTTGTTCTCGATTTCATGATCATCCCAGACGACCAGCCAGGGTGCGACCGCGTGGGCGGACTGGAGGTCCGCGTCGGTCTTGTACTGGGCGTGGCGGAGGCGGTAGTCGGCCAGGGTCCGGGTCTCGGGGCCGACCACGGTGCGGACGTCGGCGGCCTTGCCGGCGTACTCGTACTGGTAGTCGCCCAGGTGCAGGACCAGGTCCGGGTGGTCCTCGGCGAGGCGGCGGTAGGCGGTGAAGTAGCCCTCGCCGAAGTGCGAGCAGGAGGCGAAGCACATGGTCAGGTCCTGGAGCTCCCACGGCGCGGGCGCGGTGCGGGTGCGGCCGACCGGCGAGATGTGGTCGCCGGCGCGGAACCGGTAGAAGTACTCGGCCCCGGGCCGCAGGCCGAACGGCTCGACGTGGACGCTGTGCGCCTCCTGCGGGCGGGCGACCTCGGTGCCCCGGCGCACGATCCGCCGGAACCGCTCGTCCTCGGCGATCTCCCAGTGGACGGGCACGACCCGGTTCGGCATGCCGCCGAGACCGTCCTCGTCCAGCGGGTTCGGGGCGAGGCGGGTCCAGAGCACCACGCCGTCCGGGCGCGGGTCGCCGCTGGCCACGCCGAGGGTGAAGGGGTTGTCGAGCTCGGGGAAGCCGGCCCCGGCCGTGGCCAGGGCAACGCCACCGATGAGCAGGGTCCGTCGCGTCACAGCACTCATGCCGCCGACCGTCGCCCACCAGCCTCACCCCCGGGTGAACACCACCCGACCGCCAGACGACCGGCCCGTGAGCGCCACCACACCCGACCGCGCCCGCCCGTGGTCGGCCGGCACAGTGCCCGGACGAGTGACGGGGGTCGTTGAAGCGTTGGCACTCGCCTGGGTAGAGTGCTAGATGCACGGCACCAGCAACCGCCCCGACCCCCGCGACGGCGGGGTGGCAGGAGCCGTAAACGCAACCTGCCAACGCTTTCGACGACCGTGGAGGTCAGCCCGGTGAGCGTGAACATCAAGCCGCTCGAGGACAAGATCGTCGTCCAGGCCAGCGAGGCCGAGACCACGACCGCTTCCGGCCTCGTGATCCCGGACACCGCGAAGGAGAAGCCCCAGGAGGGCAAGGTCCTCGCGGTCGGTCCCGGCCGGATCGACGACAAGGGCAACCGCATCCCCGTGGACGTGGCTGTCGGCGACGTCGTCATCTACTCCAAGTACGGCGGCACCGAGGTCAAGTACAACGGCGAGGAGTACCTCATCCTCTCCGCCCGCGACGTGCTGGCCGTCATCAACTGACGTTCTGGCCGCCACACGTGGAGAACGCCCCGGCGGGCCACCCTGGTTCACCGGGGGCACCCCGGGGCGTTCCGCGCATCTGAGAGAGGCTAGGTAATGCCCAAGCAGATCAGCTTCGACGAGGACGCTCGTCGGGCGCTCGAGCGCGGCGTGAACAAGCTCGCGGACACGGTCAAGGTGACCCTGGGTCCGCGCGGCCGGCACGTCGTGCTGGACAAGAAGTTCGGCGGGCCGACCGTCACCAACGACGGCGTGACCATCGCCCGCGAGATCGAGTTGGAAGACTCGTTCGAGAACCTGGGCGCGCAGCTGGCCAAGAGCGTCGCCACCAAGACCAACGACGTCGCCGGCGACGGCACCACGACCGCGACCGTCCTGGCGCAGGCGATGGTGCGCGTCGGTCTGCGCAACGTCGCCGCGGGCGCCAACCCGACGTCGCTGGGCCGCGGCATCCAGGCCGCCGCCGACGCCGTCGTGGACGCGCTCAAGGCCAAGGCCACCCCGGTCAAGGGCCGCGACAACATCGCGCAGGTCGGCACCGTGTCCTCGCGCGACGCGTCGATCGGCAACCTGCTCGGCGAGGCCATCGAGAAGGTCGGCGAGGACGGCGTGATCACCGTCGAGGAGTCCTCGACGATGGCCACCGAGCTCGCCATCACCGAGGGCGTCCAGTTCGACAAGGGCTACATCTCGGCGCACTTCGCGACCGACCTCGAGGCGCAGGAGACGGTGTTCGAGGACGCCCGCATCCTGCTGCACCGCGAGAAGATCAGCGCCCTGGCCGACCTGCTCCCGCTGCTGGAGAAGGTGGCGGAGGCCGGCAAGCCGCTGGTCATCGTGGCCGAGGACGTCGAGGGCGAGGCGCTGTCCACCCTGGTGGTCAACGCCCTGCGCAAGACGCTGCGCGTGGTCGCGGTCAAGGCTCCGTACTTCGGCGACCGCCGCAAGGCGTTCCTGGACGACCTCGCCGTCGTCACGGGCGCCACGGTCGTCTCCGCCGAGGTCGGCCTGAAGCTGTCCGAGTCCGGCCTGGACGTGCTGGGTTCCGCGCGGCGCGTCGTGGTGTCGAAGGACAACACGACCGTCGTCGACGGCGCCGGCACCAAGGCCGACGTGGCGGGTCGCGCGGAGCAGCTGCGCCGCGAGATCGAGGCCACCGACTCCGACTGGGACCGCGAGAAGCTCCAGGAGCGCCTGGCGAAGCTGTCCGGCGGCATCGCGGTGATCAAGGTCGGCGCGGCCACCGAGACCGAGCTGAAGGAGCGCAAGCACCGCATCGAGGACGCGGTGGCGGCGACCAAGGCTGCGGTCGAGGAGGGCATCGTGCCCGGCGGCGGTTCGGCGCTGGTGCACGCGTCCAAGGTGCTGGACAACGGCCTGGGCCTGACCGGTGACGAGGCGACCGGCGTCGCGGTCGTGCGCGAGGCCCTGGGCTCGGCCCTGTTCTGGATCGCGGCCAACGCGGGCCTGGAGGGCGCCGTGGTGGTCAACAAGGTCCGCGAGCAGGACTGGGGCTTCGGCCTCAACGCGGCCACGCTGACCTACGGCGACCTGCTGGAAGCCGGGATCATCGACCCGGTGAAGGTCACGCGGTCGGCCGTGGCGAACGCGGCCTCCATCGCGCGCATGGTGCTCACCACGGAGAGCGCCGTCGTGGAGAAGAAGGAAGAGGAGCCCGCCGCAGCCGGCCACGGCCACGGTCACGGCCACGGCCACTGAGGTCGCGCCGTAGTCGCACCGAGGTCGCGCCCGCCGAGGTCGCGCCGAGGTCGACGAGCTTCCACGCTGCTCGAAGGGGCGGCACCCGCCGTGGGTGCCGCCCCTTCCGCATGTCCGGGCACTCGCTCCCACGACGATCCGGCTGAGCTCCCGCGGTGATCCGGCCGAACTGTCGTACCCCCGTGGTTGGCTGTGCAGCAGGGGGCACTCGAACCGGGGGTACGCCCGCGCAAGCCACCCACCCCGCCTTCCTACCCTCACGCCACCGCCCTCACGCCGCCTCGCTCACCGCGCCCGCCGCCTCGCCCACACCAGCCGCGCCGCCGCCTGCCTGCCCGCCGCCAAGCGCCGCGCCGCCGCCAGCTGCCGCGCCGAGCCCGCCGCTGCCGAGCCCGCCGCTGCCGAGCCGTCGAGCCCGCCGCCGTGCCGCCGCCGCCGAGCCCACCGCGTCAGTGCCGCTGGGCCTGCCGCTGCCGAGCCGCCGCCCCGCTGCCGCTGCCGGTCTGTCCCGACCCCGCCACCCCTCCCACCTGCACCGCAGCCGCCCCGGACGTGGCGGAGGGGCGGCGTGCGGAGCGCCGCCCCTCCGGCCGGAGGTGGTCTTCCCCGGTTGCGTCAGGCCATCGCGGGCTGCCGCTTGCGGGCCTTGATGATGCTGTCCCGCTCGGATTCCGAAAGACCTCCCCAGATGCCGTACGGCTCCTGCACCGCCAGCGCGTGGCGCCGGCACATCTCCAGCACCGGGCACGTCAGGCACACGGCCTTGGCCCGTGCCTCCCGCCGCGCCCGTGCCGGACCGCGTTCACCGTCCGGGTGGAAGAAGAACGCGCTGTCCATCCCGCGGCACGAGCCGCGCATCTGCCAGTCCCACAGGTCGGCGTTGGGACCGGGAAGCCTTCGGGTGTCCGCCATCGAGACCGCCTCCTTGGCCCACTGACGAGAACTGCTCCATTCGGCTTAACGATGATCCACCGTAGAACCGCGCCAAAACTTGTTCAAGGGGGTCGGCGCCCTTTATTCCGCAATTCATTCGATGGGTGATCAGCGGGGGACACCCCCGGAGTTGCCCGTGACGTCAGGTGAACGGACGATGTCAGCGTGATGACGCCCCCCGAGCCCACCGCGGCGCCGTCCGACGGCGCCCAGGAAACCGTTGCGGCGGAAGACGATCCCGCGCATTCGGTGACCCTGTCGGTGGCCGCGGTGGCGCGGCGGTTGGGCGTCGCGCCCGCCACCTTGCGCACGTGGGACCGCCGGTACGGCCTCGGACCCAGTGATCACACCACCGGGCGACACCGCAAGTACGCACCGCACGACGTGGCCCGGCTCGAACTGATGCAACGGGCGCTGCTGCGCGGCGCGTCCAGCGCCGAGGCCGCCAAGTACGCCCTCGCCACGCCCGTCCCGCACCCTCGTCTGGTCCGCAAGACCGTCGCGCCGCCGCCCGTCCTGACCGGCGGCGAGTTCGACACCGGCTCACCGCCCGCGGGCGGCCGGGGGCTGAAGTTGCCGGGTGCGAGCCGGCTCGCGCGCGGGGTCGGGCGGGCGGCGCTGGCGATGGACTCCGCCGCCGTCCAGGTGCTGCTCGCCGACTCGATCGCGCAGGACGGCGTGGTCGCCACCTGGGACGACGTCGTCCGGCCGGTGCTCGCCGCGATCGCCGCGCGCTGGGAGCACTCGGGCGCGGGGGTCGAGGTGTCGCACCTGCTGGACGAGTGCGTGCTGGCCGCGATGGTCCGCGCGACCCCGATCGTCGCCGAGCCGCGCAACCACCGGCCGGTGCTGCTGGCCTGCATGCCCGAGGAGCGGCACAACCTGCCGCTCTACCCGCTGGCCGCGGTGCTGGCGGAGCGGGGGATCGGCATCCGCCAGCTCGGCGCCGCCCTCCCGCTGGACGCCCTCGCCTCGGCCGTGCGCCGGACCGCGCCCGCCGCGGTGGTCCTGTGGGCGCAACTGCCCCGTTACGCCGATCCGGGTGCGGTGACGGCCCTGCCGCGCACCCGGCAGCAGGTGCGGGTGTTCGTCGGCGGGCCGGGGTGGGAGCGCGGGGTGGTCCCGTCGCCCGCGGAGCGGATCAACGGCCTCGCCGAGGCGGCGGACGCCATCGAACGCGCGGTCTGCTGACCCGGCGGGCGGCTCGCGGGATCCTCGAACGCGTCGGTCTGCCGACCTGGTCCAGCGCATACGGTGTCCTCATGGAGGACGTGCTGCGTGCGGCGGCGTTCGGCGACCGGCCGGGCGCGGACGTCTGGTGGGCGCTGACCGGGACGCCGCGCGAGCGGTGGCTGGCGGCGGTCGTGCTCGGGGGCCAGGGGCACTACGCGGCGGCGGCGACCGCGCTCGGTCCGCTCCTCCGGTCCGGTGATCACTTGATCGTCTCCCTGGCGGCCTCGACCCTCGCCTCGCACCGCCGCCAACTGGGTGGCCACGCCGCCGCCCGCACCCTCGACGCCTTGGCCCTCTCCGCCGCCCAAGCCGCCCAGCCCGCCGCCGCCCAGCCCGCCGCCGCCCAGCCCGCCGCCGCCCAGCCCGCCGCCGCCCAGTCAGCCGCTGCCGAGCCCGCCGCCGCCCAGCCCGCCGCTGCGGAAGCCGAGCCGACCGCTGCGACCGATCCGGACGGCATAGACATCGTCGGTGCCCGCGCCGACGCTCTCCTGGGTCTCGCCGCCGACGCCCTGGGCGCGGGCCGCACCGCCGAAGCCCGCCGCCTCCACGCCCGCGTCACCCCGCACCACTGGCGCCCGCGGGTCCGCCACGGCTGGGTCGCCGCCGAGATCGAGCTGGCCGACGGTCACGCGCAGCGAGCGGTGGCACCCGCCGAAGCGGCCCTCCACCACGCCGAGACCGCCGGCGCAATGCGACACACCCTCAAGTCCAGACTCGTCCTGGGGACCGCGCTAGTGGTGTGGGGGACACCCGAAAGCGTCGATCGGGGCGCCCACCTGCTACAGTGTGACCTAAATCACACCAACTCCCACGGGCTTCTCTCGTTGATCTGGCCGACGGCGCTTGTGCTCCTGACGACGCCGCCCGGCCGCAATAGTGCGGAGAGCGCCAGGCTCCGGGAAGCCGCCGCCAACGCTCTGAGCTGCGTGTTACGCAGAGCTGATCCGATCAGCCGACGAATCGCCGCCCGTTCGCCGTGGATCCCGGCATCGCTGCTCCGTTCCGGGGAACCCCCGAACGCAGACGCTGAGACGAACTTCTTGACGGATTAAGCACCGGATCGTGTCAAGGTTCCGCCCCTAGCGTCCGATAGGGGAAGTGGAACGTCACTCGGCTGCAGGAAGGAGTCCCCGTGACCACGGTGGCGACCGCCACGCGATCGAGCGGCTGCTGGCATCCATTCGTCCCTTGGTGGTGCGGTACTGCCGCGCCCGAGTCGGAAGGCAGGAGAGGTCTTTCGCTTCGGCGGACGACGTGGCCCAGGAGGTGTGTCTCGCGGTGCTGACGGCCCTGCCCAGCTATCGCGACCAGGGTCGGCCGTTCTTGGCGTTCGTCTACGGGATCGCAGCGCACAAGGTGGCCGACGCGCATCGCTCAGCTGCCCGGAACCGGTCCGAACCGGTGCCGGAGGTGCCCGACGCCCCCGAGACGGAAGCCGGTCCCGAGCAGCGCGCCATGCAGGGCGAGTTGTCCGGCCGGATGGCCCAGCTCCTGAAGATCCTTCCGGAGAAGCAGCGGGAGATCCTGCTGCTTCGCGTGGTCGTCGGCCTGTCGGCCGAGGAGACCGCCGACGCCGTCGGCTCCACGCCGGGTGCGGTACGCGTGGCGCAGCACCGCGCCTTGGCCCGCCTCCGCAAGTCGTTGGCAGCGGAGGAGGTGGTCTGAGTGGCCGACCAGCACGAGAAGGGCGATGGAGAAACCGTGCGCGGACGAGATGAGAGAACCCCGCTCACCTCGGATGACCCCTTGGTGGAGCCCGGTGACGACCTCGCGGGTATCCGAGCGGATGACGCTTTGCTGGACGCGCTTGGCGGGCGCGGTCCCGCCGCTGAAGGGCTCGTCGAGGACGAGCTGAACGCGCTGCTGCTCGCGTGGCGGCGTGAAGTCGACAGCCGCCCGGTGGGCGAGCTGGTCGACACCGACACCGCGGTGGCGACGATCGCCGCCGCCCAGCCCCAGCAGCGGGGCCGGCACCGGTTCCTGATCCCGCTCGCGAGCGCCGCCGCCGTGCTGGCGATCGCGTTCACCGGGGTCAGCCTGGTAGCCCGCGACGCCCAGCCGGGCGACGCGCTGTGGGGTCTGACCCAGGTGCTGTACTCCGACCACGCCCGGTCGATCGAGGCGGCCGTGACGGTCCGCACCGACCTGGACTCCGCCCGCGCCGCGCTGCGCGAGGGCCGCTACACCGAGGCCCGCGAGCTGCTGGACAAGGCGAGCACGGTCCTCCCGTCGATCTCCGTCGACGACGGCAAGGCCGACCTGGCCCAGAAGCACGAGTCGCTGGTGCGGGAGCTGACCAGCACGAACCCGGCCCCGACGAACCCGCCGGCGAGCCACGTGCCGACGACGACGTCCGTGCTGCCGACGGAGCCGAGCCTGCCGTCCTCCACGTCGCCGACCACGACGACGCCGGAGCCGACGACGACCACGGAGCCGCCGACCACGACAACGGTGCCGACCACGAACGACACCCCGCCGCCGCCGAGCGGCGAGCCACCGTCGGGTGAAACCCGCAACGAGCCAGGCTCGGACACCCCGAACGCGGACCCGACCGGCAATTGAGACGCAAAACGAAGCCCGCCCCTGATCACCGGGGGCGGGCTTCGTCACATCCGGGGCGAGTCGTCCGTCACACGGCTCAGCGAGCGCCCTCGGTGGCGGTGACCCCGTCCGCGTAACCCCGGCAGTACTCCCAGCTGACGTACGACGTCGGGTCCGGGTCGTAGGCGGGTTCGTGGGGGCGCATCCGGCCGTCCGCGAGCAGCTGTTCCAGGGACGACCGCAGCAGCGCCCAGTCGTGGTAGTGCGGCTCCTGGCACTCGCCGCAGTCCACCACGATCCCCCGGACACCGCGGTGTTCCAGCAGCGCCTGGTAGACGGCGAGGTCGCTCAGGTCGCCGATCAGCTCGGCCCGCTCGACGTCGTCCATCGGCGGGTGGTCGTGGTCCTCGTCGGGTGACCCGAGGGACAGCGCCGGGTCCTCGGGGTCGCCCGCGAAGGGGTCTGGTGGCAACGCGTCGTGCGGCACGACCCCGCACGGTACCGGGGAGACCCCCGACCGCGTCCAGATACCATGAGCTGAACCATCGCCGCCTGCGGAAAACCCCCTCAGCGGGCGGCGGGATCACCGCTCTACGGAAGGCACACCGGCCGCCATGACCAGCGAGTTGAACGCTGACGGAGTCCCGAGCAAGTTCGCCATGCTGGGACTGACCTTCGACGACGTACTGCTGCTGCCGGCCGAATCCGAGGTCGTCCCCAGCGGCGTGGACACCAGCACCCGCATCTCCCGCAACATCACCCTGCGCGTGCCGCTCGCGTCGGCGGCGATGGACACGGTCACCGAGAGCCGGATGGCGATCTCGATGGCCCGCCAGGGCGGTATCGGCGTGCTGCACCGCAACCTGTCCGTGGACGAGCAGGCCCGCCAGGCGGAGACCGTGAAGCGGTCCGAGGCGGGCATGGTGACCGACCCGGTGACGTGCTCCCCGGACGACACCATCAAGCACGTGGACGACCTGTGCGCCCGCTACCGCATCTCCGGCGTCCCGGTGACCGACGCCCAGGGCAAGCTGGTGGGCATCATCACCAACCGCGACATGCGCTTCGAGGTGGACCACTCGCGCAAGGTCAGCGAGGTGATGACCAAGGGTCCGCTGGTCACCGCCCAGGTGGGCGTGTCCGCCGAGGCCGCGCTGGGCCTGCTGCGCCGCCACAAGGTGGAGAAGCTGCCGATCGTGGACGGCGAGGGCAAGCTGCGCGGCCTGATCACGGTCAAGGACTTCGTCAAGACCGAGCAGTACCCGAACGCCTCGAAGGACCCGGACGGCCGCCTGCTGTGCGCCGCCGCGATCGGCGTCGGCGAGGACAGCTTCACCCGCGCCATGACTCTGGCCGAGGCCGGCATCGACGTGATCATGGTCGACACCGCGCACGGCCACCAGCGCAACGTGCTGGAGATGGTCGCCCGGGTGAAGAAGGAGCTGGGCGACGAGGTGGACGTGGTCGGCGGCAACGTCGCCACCCGGGCCGGCGCTCAGGCGCTGGTGGACGCGGGCGCGGACGGCGTGAAGGTCGGCGTCGGGCCGGGCTCGATCTGCACCACGCGCGTGGTCGCGGGCGTGGGTGTGCCGCAGATCTCGGCGATCTACGAGGCCTCGCTGGCCTGCCGCCCGGCGGGCGTGCCGGTGATCGGCGACGGCGGCATCCAGTACTCCGGCGACATCGCGAAGGCGATCGCCGCGGGCGCCAGCGCGGTCATGCTGGGCAGCCTGCTGGCGGGCACCGCCGAGTCGCCCGGCGACCTGATCCTGGTCAACGGCAAGCAGTTCAAGACCTACCGGGGCATGGGCTCGCTGGCCGCGATGCAGGGCCGCGGCGACCAGAAGTCCTACTCCAAGGACCGCTACTTCCAGGACGACGTGCTGTCCGAGGACAAGCTGGTCCCCGAGGGCATCGAGGGCCGCACCCCGTTCCGCGGCCCGTTGTCGCAGGTCGTGCACCAGCTCACGGGCGGTCTGCGCGCCGCGATGGGCTACACCGGGTCCCGGACGATCGCGGAGCTCCAGGACAAGCAGCTGGTGCGGATCACGGCGGCCGGCCTGAAGGAAAGCCACCCGCACGACATCACGATGACGGTCGAAGCGCCGAACTACACCACCCGCTGAGCTAGAGTCCACGGGTTTGCAGCAGGCTCCAGGAGAGGACGACACAAGGTGCGCGATCTGGTCGAGATCGGCATGGGCCGGACCGCGAGGCGGGCCTACGAGCTGGACGACGTCGAGATCATCCCGTCCCGCAGGACCCGTTCGTCCAAGGACGTCTCGACGGCGTGGCAGATCGACGCCTACCGCTTCGAGATCCCGCTGATCACCCACCCGACGGACGCGATCGTCTCGCCGGGCACGGCGGTGGCGGTGGGCGAGTTGGGCGGCCTGGGCGTGCTCAACGCCGAGGGCCTGTGGGCGCGGCACGGCGACGTGGACGAGGCCCTGTTCCGGCTGGTGCAGTCGGTGGAGGACACCGACGACCCGGCCGCGCCGGTCAAGGTGCTCCAGGAGCTGCACCAGGCCCCGGTGCGCATGGACCTGATCTCCGAGGCGATCAAGCAGGTGCGCGAGTCGGGCGTGACGGTGGCCGTGCGGGTCAGCCCGCAGCGGGCCGCCGAGCTGACCCCGGACCTGCTCGCGGCGGGCGTGGAGATCCTGGTCGTGCAGGGCACGATCATCTCCGCCGAGCACGTCTCGCGCGACGGCGAGCCGCTGAACCTGAAGTCGTTCATCGCGGACCTGGACATCCCGGTCATCGCCGGCGGTGTCGGCGACTACCGCACGGCCATGCACCTGATGCGCACCGGCGCGGCGGGCGTGATCGTCGGCTACGGCTACACCCCGGGCGTCACCACGACGGACGCGGTGCTGGGCATCGGCGTGCCGATGGCCACGGCCATCGCGGACGCGGCGGCGGCCCGCCGGGACTACCTGGACGAGACCGGCGGCCGGTACGTGCACGTCATCGCCGACGGCGGCGTGCTGACCAGCGGTGACGTCGCCAAGTCCATCGCCTGCGGCGCGGACGCGGTGATGCTGGGCGAGCCGCTCGCGGCGGCGGCCGAGGCGCCCGGCCAGGGCCTGTACTGGACGGCGGCGTCGGCGCACCCGTCGGTGCCGCGCAGCCACGTGTCCACGGGCGTGGACCAGGTGGTGGACCTGCGCAGCCTGCTGTTCGGGCCGTCGGTGGACCCGCGGGGCGTGACGAACCTGTTCGGTTCGCTGCGGCGCGCGATGGCCAAGACCGGCTACTCGGACATCAAGGAGTTCCAGAAGGTCGGTCTGACCGTCCGCGGCTGACCCCCTCGCTCGAAGCCCTCGCTCCGGCGGGGGCTTTCGTGCGTTCGGGGGACTGAACCGATTGGGACTAGCTGTTACTTCGGGTTACGCCTAATCTGCCCCTCATGGGTGAACTCGCCGGTAACATCCGCACGGACTACGACGTCGTGGTCATCGGCTCGGGCTTCGGCGGCAGCGTCGCCGCCCTGCGGCTGACCGAGAAGGGCTACCGGGTCGCCGTCCTGGAGGCCGGGCGGCGGTTCGCCGACGACGAGTTCGCCAAGACGTCCTGGGACCTCAAGCGGTACCTGTGGGCGCCGGCGCTGGGCTGCTACGGCATCCAGCGCATCCACGCGCTGCGGAACGTGATGATCCTCGCCGGGTCCGGTGTCGGCGGCGGGTCGCTGGTGTACGCGAACACCCTGTACCGGCCGCTCAAGCCGTTCTACAACGACCGGCAGTGGGCGCACATCACGGACTGGGAGTCCGAGCTGGCCCCGTTCTACGACCAGGCGAGCCGGATGCTCGGGGTCGTGGAGAACCCGACCACCACACCGTCCGACGAGGTCATGAAGACCGTCGCCGAGCGCATGGGCGTGGCCGAGTCCTACCACCCGACGCCGGTCGGCGTGTTCTTCGGTTCGCCGGGTCGACCAGCCGAGGACCCGTACTTCGGCGGCGCGGGCCCGGCGCGCACCGGCTGCACCGAGTGCGGCGAGTGCATGACGGGCTGCCGGGTCGGCGCGAAGAACACCCTGGTCAAGAACTACCTGTACCTGGCCGAGCGCAACGGCGCCGAGGTCCTGCCGCTGACCACCGTGACCGGGCTGCGCCAGGCCCCGGACGGCACGTGGTCGGTCGACACCCGCCGCACGGGCGGCAAGCTGCGCCGGGGCCGCCGCACGATCACCGCGGGCCAGGTCGTGCTGGCCGCCGGCACGTGGGGCACCCAGCAGCTGCTGCACCGGATGCGCGACGAGGGCAAGCTGCCCGCGCTGTCCCCCAAGCTCGGCGAGCTGACCCGCACGAACTCCGAGGCCATCATCGGCGCCGGCCGCTTCACCGTGGACGAGGACCGCAACTTCAGCCAGGGCGTGGCCATCACGTCGTCGATCCACCCCGACGAGCAGACCCACATCGAGCCGGTCCGCTACGGCAAGGGCAGCAACGCGATGGGCCTCCTCCAGACCCTCGCCACGGACGGCGCCAAGTCCACGCCGAGGCTCTTGCAGTTCTTCTTGCAGGCGGTGCGGCACCCGGTGCGGTTGGCGCGGCTGCTGTCGGTGCACCGGTGGAGCGAGCGGACCGTGATCCTGCTGGTGATGCAGAGCCTGGACAACTCGATCACGACGTACACCAAGAAGGGCGTGCGGGGCCGGAAGCTCACGTCCAAGCAGGGCCACGGCGAACCGAACCCGGCCTTCATCCCGGCCGGCCACCGCGCGAACGTGCTGGCGGCGGAAACCATCGACGGCGTGGCGGGCGGCACGTGGGGAGAGCTGTTCAACATCCCCCTGACCGCGCACTTCATCGGCGGCTGCCCGATCGGCTCGGACGCGGCGTCGGGCGTGATCGACCCGTACCACCGGGTGTACGGCTACCCGGGCCTGTCGGTGGTGGACGGGGCGGCGATCTCGGCGAACCTGGGCGTGAACCCGTCCCTGACCATCACGGCCCAGGCGGAACGGGCGTTCTCGCTGTGGCCGAACAAGGGCGAGGCCGACCAGCGCCCGGCCCAGAGCGAGGGCTACCGGCGCGTGCCGGCGGTCACTCCTGTGAAGCCGGCCGTGCCCGCCAACGCTCCAGGGGCGCTGCGGCTGCCGATCGTGGAGGTGCGCACGAAGGCGTGACGGTCAGACCTCGATGATGTGGACCATGTCGCCGAGGCCGGCGAAGTCCTTGGCGTTGCGCGTGTAGAGCGGCAGGCCCCGAGCCGAGGCGATGGCCGCGATCATCAGGTCCAGCCGGCGCGGCTTCGGATCGCGACGCGCATCCAGGGTCAGCGCCACGAGGGTGCCGAAGCGGGTGGCGGCGGGTCCGTCGAAGGGCAACGGCTCGAACTCGGCGATGGCAGCGGCCAGCTTCTCCGTCCGTGCGGCCCGCGCCGCGGCATCCTTGGCCAGGGCGACACCCTGGTGCAGTTCGGCCATCGTGATCGCGGTCAGCTCGGGGAACTCCGGCAGGGACGCCGGGTCGAGCAGCGCGAGATCGATGTAGGTGCAAGTGTCCAGGACGCCTGCCTCGTGCCGTTCAGCCACGGCTGCGCTCCCACGGGTCGTCATCGCCGACCCGGTCGGCGGCGAAGAGTTCGTCGGCTTCCCGCGCCATGTCCTGGAAGTCGACGCGCGGCAGTGCCCGGTGTCGCGCAACCAGTTCCTCGGCGGTGAAGCGGCGACGGCGCGGCAGCGGGCGGACCTCGGCGATCTCCACGCCGTTGCGCGTCACGTGGTACGTCTCGCCCCCCTCGACCGCGTCCATCACAGCGGCGGAGTTGTTCCGGAATTCCCGTTGGGTGATCACCTTCACCATGCCAGCGTAGCACTGTGTAGCACCGGGAGCTACATTGCGGTCGCCCTATGGTGGGAGGCGTGGCAGCGAAGCCGTTTGCGTCCAGTGCCGATCTCGCGCCCAAGGACGAGGAGTTCGTCCGGCTCGCCGAAGGCGTCTACACCCTCACCGCCGAAGGCGACCCGAACGTCGGCGCGATCGAGGGCGAGGACTTCCTGGTCTGCGTCGAGGCCCGGGCCACCCCCGTGGCCGCCCGCCGCTGGCTGGACCGCCTCCGCGAGCACACCGACAAGCCCGTCCGCTACCTGGTCCTCAGCCACTACCACGCCGTCCGGACGCTGGGCGCGAGCGCGTTCGACGCCCAAGCCGTCGTCGCCCACGAGAACACCCGCGCCCTGATCGCCGAACGCGGTCGGCAGGACTGGGACAGCGAGTACGCCCGGATGCCCCGGCTGTTCGAGGACCCCGGCTCGATCCCCGGCCTCACCTGGCCGACCCTGACCTTCTCCGACCGCCTCGCCATCCCCCTCGGCGGCGACCGCGGCGACCTCGAACTGCGCTACTGCGGGCGCGGGCACACGGCGGGCGACATCGTGGCGTGGCTGCCGCAGCAGCGGATCCTGTTCGCGGGCGACCTGGTGGAGAGCCGGGCCGCGCTCTACACCGGGGACGCGTTCCACGACGAGTGGGCGACCACGACCCTGGACGCGGTGGCCGCCCTCGGCGCCGAGCAGCTCGTCGGCGGGCGGGGCGCGGTGGCGCGGGACCGGGGTGAGGTGGACGCGGCGATCGCCCAGTCCCGGCACTTCCTGGACGAGCTGCGCCGCACGGTCGGCACCGTCCACCGCTCCGGCGGCACGGTCAAGGACGCCTTCCGGGCCGCCCACGAAGCCCTCGAACCGCGCTACGGCCGGTGGCCGATCTTCGAGCACTGCCTGCCGTTCAACGTCCAGCGGTACTGGGACGAGTGCGACGGCGTCGACTGGCCGCGGATCTGGACCGCCGAGCGCGACCAAGAGGTGTGGGCGGCGCTGCGGTGAAACCCGTCGTGGTCGTCGGCGCGGGACCGGTCGGCATGGCGGCGGCCCTGCTGCTGGCCCGCGCGGGCGTGCCCACGACGGTCCTGGAAGCCCTGCGCGAACGCACCGCCGTGGGCAGCCGGTCGATCTGCGTGCAGCACGACGTCCTGCACATCCTCGAACGCGTCGGCGCGGGCAAGGACGTCGTGGACGCGGGCGTGACCTGGTACCGGGGGCGGACGTTCTTCCGGGAGCGCGAGGTGCTGACCCTCGAACTGCCCCGGCGGCCGGGCTTCCCGCCGTTCGTGAACACCCCGCAGACCGAGGTCGAGCGCATCCTGGAGGCACAGGTGCGCGCCGAACCCCTCATCGATCTCCTTTGGGGACAACGGGTCACCGCGCTCGACCAGGACGCCGACGGCGTCACTGTGTCCACAGTGGACGGAACATTCGAGGGCACCCACTGCATCGCCGCCGACGGCGTGAAGTCGACCGTCCGCGACCTGCTGGGCATCGCCTTCGAGGGCCACTCCTTCGACGACCTCTTCGTCATCGCGGACATCCGCGTCGACCTCGGGCACGCCGAACCCGAGCGCCTGTTCCACTTCGACCCGCCGTGGAACCCGGGCCGCCAGGTCCTGCTGCACCCGCAACCCGGTGGCGTGCACCGGATCGACTGGCAGGTCCCGGAGGGCTTCCACCTCACCGACGAGCACATCCGGCGCATCACCGGCGACCGGCCGTACGAGGTGCTGTGGCAGTCCACCTACCGGTTCCACCAGCGCCGCGCCGACCGGTTCCGCGTCGGCCGGGTGCTGCTGGCCGGCGACGCCGCGCACGTCATGAGCCCGTTCGGCGCGCGCGGCCTCAACTCGGGCATCTGCGACGCCGACAACGCCGCGTGGAAGGTCGCCCTGGACCGGGCGGGGGAGGCCGGCCCTCTGCTCCTGCCCTCGTACGAAGTCGAACGCGCGGCGGCGGCCGACGAGAACCTGCGCGTCACCGGTGACACCATGCGCTTCCTGGTGCCCCGCACGGAGGAGGACCGCCGTCGCCGCCTGGACGTGCTGGAACGCGGCGACCGCGCCCACATCGACTCGGGGAAGCTGTTCCAGCCCTTCCCGTACCGCGACTCGCCGCTCACGTCCGAGGGCTGCGCCGGCGAACTCGCCCCCGACAGCAGCCGCTGCGGCCCCGGCTTCACGGTGCGGGACGGCGACCTGATCCGCCCGGACGGCCACTACGCCGCCCGACACCCGACCGACCTCGCCGCCGCCCTCCGCCGCGCCCAGGGCTTCCCGCCGGGTGACCCCAGCTCCGGCTGACCCCAGCGCCGGCGGACGGTCAGCGCCGGCGGACGGTCAGCCTGAAGCCGTCCGGCTTGAGGGTCAGCATCTCCACCACCCGCAGCCGGTAGTCCGGGTCGGGCACCAGGTCGTAGCGGCGCAGGACGGTGCCCAGCGCCAGGGTCGCCTCGTGCAGCGCGAACTGCCGCCCGATGCACGCCCGCTCCCCGGTCCCGAACGGCTTGTAGACGTGCCCCGGCCGCGCCTTCACCTGCTCGGGCGCGAACCGGTCCGGGTCGAACCGCTCCGGCTCCGGCCACACGTCCGGGTCCCGGTGCACCAGCGGCAGCAGCACCAGCGCCCACTGCCCGGTCTTCATCGGGTACCGCTCGCCCAGCACGGTGTCCGCCTTGGCCTCGCGGGCATAACCCGGCGCGGTCGGCCACAGCCGCAGGGCCTCGTCCAAGACCCGTCGCACGTACCGCAGCTTCGTCACCTGCTCGAACGCCGGCGCTTCGACGTCACCCCACACGGCGTCGACCTCCGCCCGCGCCTTCTCCACCACGGCCGGGTTGCGGGACAGGTAGTGCAGCGCGAACGACAGCGCCCCGGACGTCGTCTCGTGGCCCGCGATGAGGAACGTGATCACCTGGTTGCGGACGTTGACCTCGTCCAGCTCGCCCGACGCCAGCATGAGGTCCAGCAGGTCCGTGCGGTCGGACGTCCCGGACGCCACCCGCGCCCGGATCACCTCGTCCACCACCTCGGCCAGGTAGGACACGTCGGCCCGGTACCGCTCCTCGGCGGCCCGCCCGAACAGCTTGGCGGCCAGCGGGAACTGGAAGCCCTTGCGCTGCGCGTGCCGCAGCGACCCGATCATGGCCCGGACGAACGGGTGCGCCCGCTCGCGCCGGAACGAGTCGAACGGGAAGCCGAACCCGACCCGGCCGATGGTCTCCAGGGTCAGGTTGGTCATGTCCGCCGACACGTCCACCACGCCGCCCCGGTCCCACTTGCCGACCAGCTCGTCGACCACGTCCACCATCGCCGGGTGGTAGGCCCGCATGGCGCTCTGCGTGAACGCCGGCATCAGGACTTCGTGCGCGGCCTTCCAGTTGGGTTCCTCGTTGTAGGCGGTGAACAGCCCGTCCCCGCCGATGGTCCGCAGTTCCTCCACACCCAGCGCGAGGTGCTTGGCGAACCGCTTCTCGTCGGACAGTTCGGCGGCCAGGTGCGCCCCTCCGACGAAGACGATCTCCCGGTCCAGGAACCGGCGGGTGAAGATCGGACCGAGGTCGCGCCCCAGCCGCATGGTGTCCTGCACGGGCGTCCGCCGGGACGTGCCGATCACGTCGCCCACCAGCGGCACCCGCCAGCGCGGGTGCGGGATGGACGAGGTGTCCATCACCGGGGCGTTCATCAGCGCTTCACCTTGTTCGACTCGACCATCTCCGCCATCACGTCGTCCGAGCCGGTGCGCCGCATCAAGGCCTCCACGAACCCGGGGAACGCACTGCCCAGCGTGCTCATGACCCGCAACTCGACCGGCGCCACGGTGACCTCGGCCCGGTTCTTCTCGATCGCCTCGACCACGGCGTCACCGACCTGCTTCGGCGACACGGTCCGCATCCCCGCCGGCGGCTTGGCCCCGGTGTCGGCGAACATCCCCGCCTCCCGCACCATCCCCGGCTGCACCACCGACACCCCGACCCCGGTGCCCGCCAAGTCCTGCCGAACCCCCAGCGCGAACCCGCGGAGCCCGAACTTGGTGGCGTTGTAGATCGAGGCGAACGGCATGGACACCTTGCCCGCCACCGACCCGATGAGCACGACGTGCCCCCGCCCCCGCTCGACCATGCCCGGCAGCAACGCGTGGGTGAGGGCGATCGGCGCGTCGAGGTTCACGCTCAACGCCCGCCGCACCTCGTCGGAGGTGAAGTCGGTGAGCTTGCCACTGGCGGGCAGCGCGGCATTCGCGACCAGCACATCCACCTCCCCGACCTCTTCGACCAGCCGCCGAACGGCGTCGGTGTCGGCAAGGTCGGCCACCAGCGCCCGCCCTCCGGTCTCCGCCGCGAGCGCCTTGAGCTCGGCTTCTTTGCGCCCCGTGAGCACCAGCTTCGCCCCTCGGGCAGCCAGGCCGCGAGCGATGGCGTGCCCCAGCCCACCGGTCGCACCCGTCACCAGCACGGTGCTTCCCTTGACGTGCATCGCGGTCCTCCCCGTCCGATACTGTTCGTTCGAACGAACAGTATCCGAAAACGCCCGCGGCGACGACCGTCGGACCGGATGGTGCGGAAAGATGGACCCATGACCAGACCCGCCGAGACCCGGCAGCGGATCATCAGCGCGGTGCTGCGGATCATCGGCGACGACGGCGTGGCAGGCGTCACCAACCGCCGGATCGCCCAGGAAGCAGGCGTCTCCCTGGGCTCGGTGACCTACCACTTCGCCACCCAGCAGGACCTGCTGAGGGAGAGCCTGCTCACCTTCGTCACCGGCGAAACCAGGCACTTCGGAGCACTGGCCCAAGAACAGACCAGCGGCGAGTGCGTCACTCTGGACCAGGTGGTCGACCTGGTGGGCAAGATCGCCAGCACCATCCCCGACAACAGCGAACGCATCGCCCCCTACGAGCTCTACCTGCACGCCGGCCGAGACCCGGAACTCCGAGACGCCGCCGCCAAGTGCTTCGCGGCTTACGACCAACTGGCGGCGACGGTGTTGACGGGGTTGGGCGTGCCGGATGCGGAGAGGGTGGCGAGTGCGGTGGTCGGGTTGGTGATGGGGATGAAGTTGAGGGCGCTGGCCACGGGGGCTGGGACGGACAGCCTGGTGGACGCCTTGCTCATGCTCGCCAAGGGCGCAGGCATCAAAGACTGACCACCGCCAAACGCCCAACACCGCCAAAACGGCTCACCACGCAACCGGCTTTTGCGCGCGCAGCGCGCCCTTTCGCGCGCGGAGCGCGCGGTAGGTGTCACCTACAAGTGGAGGGCCTCGGTTCCCCCACCGTATGGCCTGCCCGAAG
>NZ_JBBEGC010000092.1:0-29620 GCF_037401995.1 Saccharothrix sp. CCNWYY140 | reverse complement strand
CGGGGAAAGAAACCGAGGCCCTTCCCGTGGTCGCTGCCGCTTGGCGGAACGCAAGAGCTCCCCGCCCTTCGGGCGTAGCGCCTTCGGCGCGGAAAGCACGCCTTCGGCGAAAAAGCGGGCTTCGACCACGCCCGCACCCCGCCGGCACGACCCCACGGGTTCGGCTCGACCGCGCCCGAGAGCGAAGGCCGCCCTCCCCCCACACCCCCGCCTCACCCGCGTCCAGCCGTTCCCCAGCGCCACGCAACCCCGCAGCGGGATGATCCGCGCGTACCGACTCGGGGGGTTGCTGTGCGATACCGGCGGATCGCGGCGCTAGCCGTGCCGATGGCCTTGCAGACCGCGCTGATGCTCGTCGGCCAAGTGGTCGTGGTGGCGTTGATCGGGCGGATGGGCGGAGCCGCGCTGTACGTGCAGGCCCTGTACGCCCCAGCAGAGTTCCTGCTGGTAGCCGTGGTAAACGGGTTCGCCGTGGCCTTGCAGGTCGCGACCGCGCGACGGGTCGGCGCAGGCGAACCAGGCGCAGTGGCCGGGTACTACGGCGGGCTGCTGGCCCTAGGCGTGGCGACCTACGCAGTACTGGCCGGGGCGTTGATCGCGTCGGCAGGAGCGCTGGGCTCACTCGTGGACGTCGCGCCGGCGGAGGCGGAGCGGTTCCGGTCGTTCCTGGTGGCGATGGTGCTGGTGGGGTCGTTCCGCCTAGGCGGCGAGCTCTGCTCGGCCGTGCTGCGCGGGGTCGGGCGGGGTGCGGCGGCGTTCGGGCTCACGCTGACCTACGTGGTGCTGACGACCGTCGGGGTCGCGGTGTTCGCCACGGGGTTGGCGGGAGTGCCGGTGGTCGCCGGAGTCGCCGGGGCGGTGGAGTTGGCGGTTGGGTTGTGGCTGGTCACGCGGGCCGGGCTGGTGACGTGGGCTGGGGTGCGGGCGTGGCCCTCGGACGTGGTGCGGCTCGTGGCGGGTGTGGGGTTGCCGGTGGCGGCGACCTACGTGCTGCTGTTCGTGGTGAACCTGCTGCTGGTGCGGATCGTGGCGATCGACGGGCCGGCGGCGGTCGCCGGGTTCAACGCCGGGTACACCCTCCAGACCGCCGTGCTGGTGCCTGCCATCGGGTTCGGGTCGGCGATCGCGGTGCTGGTCAACCAAGGGGTGGCGGGCGGGGAACGGTCGGTGGCGGCGTCGGCGTTCCGGCGTGGGATGGTGTTGGCGACGGCCGGGTACGCCGTGGTGACGGTGGTGTTCGTGCTGTACGGGGTGCCGTTGGCGGACCTCATGGCGGCCGACCCGGCGGTCGTGGCGGAGATCCGGGACTTCCTGACGGTCATGGGGCCGACGTTCGGGTGCAACGGGCTGGTGCTGGTCGCGTTGACCGTGGTGCAGCAGATCGGGCGGGGTGGGGCGGCGGTCGGGATGAACCTGGCCTACTTCGTGCTGGTGATCGTGGTCGGGTGGATCGCGGTGGCCGACTCGGGTGACGCGCGGGGCCTGGTCGTGACGATGGCCGTCATGGGCTACGCGAGCGCCGTCGTGGGGTTGCCGGCGTCGGTGTGGTTGGTGCGGAAGGTGATCCGGCCCGCGCTGGTCACCGTGTGAAGGTCTCCCGCAGGGCCTCCTCGATCGCGCCCGGCGTGCCCTTGCCGAGGAACAGCTCACGCAGGAGCAGGTCCGACAGCTGCGCCGGGTCCAACCCGGGTTCCTTGCCCTGCAACGAATGCACTGCTCCGGTGATCCTGAGGGCGGCCTTGACGACGCCCGCCGGGAGGCTCCGGACCCGGCGCGGGTGACCGGTGGCGTCCGCGATGCGCCCGAACATCTCGCGCCAGGTGAGGTTCTCGTCCCCGACCGGGATGTCCGCGCCGGACCGGTCCTCCAGGGCCTCCACCGCCACCTCGGCGACTCGCCGGGCGGTGGTCGCGGCACTCCCGCCGGGCGGCGCGACCAGCGGCGACCGCGACTTGGCCCACTTCTCCAGCGGCTCCGCCCAGTTGGGCAGCCGGTCGCCCGCGCGCCCGAACACGAACGGCAGTTCCAGCACGGCGACCGGCAGGTCAGGCCCGGCGGCCTCGCGGGCGGCCCGCGCCTGCTCGACCCGGCTGCGGATGTACGGGTGCTTGGCGGCCAGCTGCCACTCGGGGTGGGCGCGGTGGAAGTGCGTGTAGTACGAGCCCAGCACGACGGCCCTGGTCAGGCCGTGTTCCCGCGCGGCCCGCAGGAGCCGGGCGACCGGCTCGACGTTGCCCGCGTGGAAGGTGGGGTAGGCGGGCTTGCGAGGGATGCTCCGATCGTCCACACCGGCCGCGAACACCACCCCGTCGTGGCCTTCGAGCGGTGGGGTGTCCTTCGTGGCGTCGAGGGCGTGGTCGATGTCCGGGCCGGGCGTGCGCGCGACCGTCGTGGCCTGGTGCCCCTTCTCGCGGAGAAGCCCGACGATGTGCCGCCCGACCAGACCACTCGCACCCACCACGACGATCCTCATGAGGACATCATCTCGTGCCCATGCTTCGCTATGACGCGTGGACGGGCGTTTCCCGCAGACTGGTCTGCGGCACTTCGTGACCCAGGTCGAGCAGGCGTGCGCGGAGCACGGGGCCAAGGTGCGCTGGCACTCGGACCACTGGCTGGCCGAAGTGGTCTCCGACGAGCGCCGCTTCTTGGTGATCGGCCAGGTCTTCCCGCTCAACACGGCGTCGTCGGCGCAGGTCGCCACCGACAAGGTGGCCACGGCGAACCTGCTGGCCGACCGGGGCGTGGCCGCCGTGCCCCACCACCTGCTCCGCTTCGCCACCGACCACGACCCCCTCGCCCTGACCCGGCGCCTGGTCGGGCTGCCCGCCGTGCTCAAGCCGCACCGGGAGAGCAGCGGCGTCGACGTGCTGCGCGCGCGGGACGAGGCCGAGGCGCGGGCGGGTCTGGAGTACCTGGCGGGCCGGTACCGGGCGATCGCGGTGTCGCCGCTGCTGCCCATCGAGGACGAGTTCCGGCTGGTCGTGCTGGACGGCGGGGTGCTGCTGGCGTACCGGAAGGCGATCGCGGCGGGGGAGTGGCGGCACAACCTGAAGTTCGGCGCGCGGCCGGAGCTGGACGTGCCGGACGAGCGGGCGAAGGTGCTCGGCGAGGTGGCCTTGACGGCGATGCGGGCGCTGGAGCTGCGGTTCGCCAGCGTGGACATCGCCTGGGTGGACGGGCGGCCGTCGGTGCTGGAGATCAACAGCGGGGTGTCGCTGGAGCACTTCAGCCAGGCCGGGCCACGCCACCAGGCCCTCGCCGCCGACGTCTACCGGGCCGCGATCCGGGCGTGCCTGGAGGTCACGGGCGGATGAGCCCGCGTTCCCGGGCCGCCGCCACCGCCGCAGTCCGGTTGTCCACGCCGAGCTTGGCGTAGACGTGCACCAGGTGGGACTTCACGGTCGCCTGGCTCAGGAACAACCGCTTGCTGATCTGCTGGTTCGACAGCCCCGCCGCCACCAGTTCCAGGACCTCCGCCTCCCGCAGGCTCAACGCCGCCCCCGGCGACCGCAACCGCCCCAACAACCGCTGCGCCACGGCCGGGGCCAGCGCCGACCGGCCCGCCGCCGCGTCCCGCACGGCCGCCGCGAGGTCCGCCGGGTCGGCGTCCTTGAGCAGGTACCCGGTCGCGCCGGCCTCGATCGCCGCCAGGATGTCCGCGTCGCTGTCGTACGTGGTCAGCACGAGCACCCTCGGACCGCCTGCCCCAGACGTGATCGCCCGCGTGGCTTCCGCGCCGGTCAGGCCCGGTCCGAAGCGCAGGTCCATCAGCACGACGTCCGGGGCCAGCGCCCGCGCCGACTCCACCGCCCGCTCCCCGGTGGCCGCCTCGCCGACGACCTCGAAGTCCGGTTCCGCCGCCAGCACCGCCCGCAGGCCCGACCGGACGATGGGGTGGTCGTCGGCGATCAGCAGCCGGATCACGGCTCGGCCCTCGGGAAGCTGACCGCCAGGGCCGTGCCCTGCCCCGGCGCGGACTCCACCACCAGGGAACCGCCCAGTTCCGCCACCCGCGCCCGCATCGCCACCAGTCCGAACCCGCCGCTCCCGGTCACCGTGTCGGGGTCGAAGCCCACGCCGTCGTCGAGGACGTCCAGGGTCACCCGGTCGTCCATGTAGCTCAGGGTGAGGTCCGCGTGCCCGGCGCGCGCGTGCCGGACGGCGTTCGCGACCGCCGACTGGGCGACCCTCAACAGGGCGACCTCGTGAGCGGTCGGTAGCGGCACCGGGGTGCCGTCCACGTGCAGGGTCGTGGGCAGCTCGCGGGTGCCCTCGCACAGCCGCCGCAGCGCCGCCGGCAACGACTTGCCCGCCAGGTCGGGCGGGGTGAGGGCGTGCACGAACCGGCGGGCCTCGGCCAGGTTGTCCTGGGCCGTCGCACGGGCCTGCTCGACGTGGCCGGCCGCGGTCACGGGGTCGTCGGGCAGGCTGCGGGACGCCGCGCGCAGCAGCAGCTGGATGCTGGACAGGCCCTGCGCCAGGGTGTCGTGGATCTCCCGCGCCAGCCGTTCCCGCTCGCCCAGCACCCCGCGCTCCCGTTCCGCCGCCGCCAGCGACGCCCGGGTCGCCTCCAGCTGGTCGATGAGCTGCCGCCGCCGCTCGCTCTCCCGGTACAGCGCCTGGTACCCGAGCACGCCCGCGACGGTCACCACGGCGCCCAGCGTCGGCCCGACCACCCCCGCCACCGTGACCTCCTGCCGGTGCCACGCGAACCCCGCGACGGCCACCGCGGTCGTCCCCGCGACCGCCACCAGGCCCGCCACCCGCGGCAGCAGGTGCGCCTGGAGCAGGAACAGCGGGAACGCCAGCCACACCCCGTCCGGACTGGCCACCAGCACGCCCACCCACGCGGCGGTCACCAGCAGCAGCCACCAGCGCGGCGGCACGACCACCCCGAGCGCGTACACGACGGCGAACGCGATGGGGGCGACCACGCTGCCCCGCAGCACCACCACGGCCAGCAGCACGGCCACGAGCACGTGCACCGGCCACGGTCGGGCGAAGCGGTGGGTCGTCACGAGCGTTCGACACTACGTCCACGCCCACCCCGCATCAACCGACCGGGCATCAACCGAAAGGTTGACTTCCGGCTCCGCACTTCGGTGCCCGGCAAGCGATCTCGGGCGCGATGTCCACAGCGGACGGCCCGACCACCCTGGGTGGTGTCGTGTTGGCGCGAGAGAGGTCGGCTGTGTTCGTCGCGTGGAGAGACCTGCGGTTCGCCCGAGGGCGGTTCGCGTTGATGGGCGCCGTCGTGGTGCTGATGACCATGCTGGTGACGTTGCTGTCCGGGTTGACGGCGGGACTGGCGCGGGACAGCACGTCCGCCGTGGCCGACCTGCCCGTGGACCACGTCGTGTTCGGCGGGGACACCTTCGCCGAGTCCGCGATCGCCCCCGGCGTCCGGGACCGGTGGGACCGCGTGCCGGGCGTGGAGTCGGTGCAGGCGTTGGGGATCTCCACCGCCAAGGCCACCGCGGGCGCCCGCACGGCGGTGGTGTCGGTGTTCGGCGTCGAGCCCGGCGGCCCGGTGCCGTCCGCCCCGGACGGGCAGGCCCTGCTGTCCGCCGGCGCGGCCGAGGAGCTGGGTGTCACCGCCGGGCAGACCGTCGTGGTCAACGGGCGGAGCGTGGAAGTGGCCGGCGTGTCCGGTGACGCCTCCTACAGCCACCTGCCGGTCGTGTGGACGGGTCCGACGCCGGACACCACCGTCCTGGCGATCACGACCGACGGCGCCGCCGACCTCGCCGCCGCCGACCGCGACCTCGGCACGCGCACGGTCACCCGCGCCGACGCCCTGTCCTCCATCGGCTCCTACACCTCGGAGAACGGGTCGCTCCAGCTCATGCGCGGCATGTTGTTCGCCATCTCCGCGCTGGTCATCGGCGCGTTCTTCACCGTGTGGACGATCCAGCGCGGCCCGGACATCGCGGTGCTCAAGGCGCTGGGCGCCACCACCGGCCTGCTGCTGCGCGACGCCCTGGGCCAGGCCCTGGTCCTGCTGGTCGCGGGCACGGCGCTGGGCGCGGGACTGGCCGCCGCACTGGGCGCGTGGGCCGCGACCGCCGTGCCGTTCGTGCTGGACGCCTCGCTGGCCCTGCCCGCCGTCGTGATGACCGTGCTCGGGCTGCTCGGGGCGGCGCTGGCGGTCCGCCGCATCACCTCCGTCGACCCCCTCACCGCCCTGGGGAGCACCCGATGAGCCTGTCCCTGACCGACGTCACCCTCACCTACCCCGACGGCGACGGCCGCCTGACCGCGCTGGACGCGGTGAGCCTGACGGTGCCCGCCGGCACCACGACGGCGGTGGTCGGGCCGTCCGGTTCGGGCAAGTCCAGCCTGCTCGCCGTCGCCGCCACCCTCGTCACGCCGGACTCCGGGCGGGTCGTCGTGGCCGGCGTCGACACCGCCGACCTGAGCCGCGAGCAGCGCACCGCGTTGCGCCGCACCCGGATCGGGATCGTCTTCCAGCAGCCGAACCTGATCCCGTCGCTGACCGCCGCCGAGCAGGTCGAGCTGATGGGCCGCCTCGCGGGCGTGCGCACCCGACCGGTCGACGTGCTCGCCGCCGTGGGCCTGGCCGACCACGCCCACCGCCGCCCGCACCAGCTGTCCGGCGGCCAGCGCCAACGCGTGAACATCGCCCGCGCCCTGGCCCACGACCCGGCCGTGCTGCTGGTCGACGAACCCACCAGCGCCCTGGACCACGAGCGCGGCGCGGAGGTGTTCGCGCTGCTCGGCAGGCTGACCGGCGAGCGCGGCACGGCCACCGTGGTGGTCACCCACGACACCGCCCACCTCGACCGCGTGGACCGGGTGGTCGAGGTGGTGGACGGCAGGGTGCGGGCCGGTGCGTCCGGTAGCGGGATGCCCGGGGCCTTGTCAGGATGTGGCCCTCGACCCTAGGGAGAACGAGATGGCCTCACGCCTGAACCCCTACATCAGCTTCGACGGCACCGCCCGCGAGGCGATGGAGTTCTACAAGGACGTCTTCGGCGGCGAGCTGAGGCTGAGCACGTTCGGCGAGTTCGCGCCGCCGGACGCGCCCGGTGGCGACAAGATCATGCACGCCATGCTGGAGACGCCGAGCGGCTTCACGCTGATGGGCGCGGACACCCCGCCCGGCCAGCCCTACAACCCCGGAGACAACATCTCGGTCAGCCTCAGCGGCGACGACGGCGACGAGCTGCGCGGCTACTGGGAGAAGCTCGCGGCGGCCGGGACCGTGGCCGTCCCGCTGGAGAAGCAGATGTGGGGCGACGAGTTCGGCATGTGCGTGGACCGCTTCGGCGTCACGTGGATGGTCAACATCGCCGGTTCCTGAGCCCCCTCCCCCCGCCGGAAAATCGCTGCGGCCCGACCGCCACCTTCGGGCACACTGCACCGCGTGCTGGTGTTGTCGGTGGTGGTCGGTTCGCACGCCTACGGGCTCGCGACCTCGCAGTCCGATGTGGACAGACGAGGGGTGTTCGTCGCGCCCACGACCGACTTCTGGCGCTTCGACAAGCCGCCCACCAGCTACGAGGGTCCCCGGCCGGAGGAGCTGAACTGGGAGGTCGAGCGGTTCTGCGCGTTGGCGCTGAAGGCGAACCCGACCGTGCTCGAGGTTTTCGCCTCACCGCACGTCGAGCACGCCACCGCGGTCGGCCGAGAACTGCGCGACCTGCTGCCGCACGTCCTGTCCCGGCAAGCCGTCGACAGCTTCGCGCGCGCCACGACCGCCCAGTTCACGCGGGCGCTGGACCGTCCGAAGTGGAAGCAGCTCATGCACGTCGTGCGGCAACTGCTGGTGTGCCGGGACCTGGTGCGCACCGGCGTGTTGTCGATCGACGCGACCCCGCACCGCGACCGGCTCCTGGCGATCCGGCGCGGGGAGGTGCCGTTGGCCGACGTCGAGGAGTGGGTGAACGGGTTGCGCGCCGACATCGCGGCGGCGGAGGGTCCGCTGCCGGTGCAACCCGGCCGGGATGCCGTCGAAGCGTGGCTGGTGTCGGTGCGGCGAAGGGGGTTGGCGTGAGCTACGACGTGCCCGACCTGGCGGACGTGGTCGCCGAACAGCCCAAGCCGCTGCTGTTCGCGACCGTGTCCGGCGCGCACCTGTACGGGTTCCCGTCTCGCGACTCCGACGTCGACCTGCGCGGCGTGCACGTGCTGCCGGTGGAGGAGGTCGTCGGGTTGCGGCACGGGCCGGAGACCCTGGAGCGCATGTGGGTGCGCGACGGCGTCGAACTGGACCTGGTCACCCACGACGTGCTCAAGTTCTGCCGACTCCTGTTGCGCCCCAACGGTTACGTGCTGGAGCAGCTGCTGTCGCCGCTGATCGCGCACACCACCCCGGCCCACGAGCGGCTGTGCGAGATCGCGTCGCGCTGCCTCACCCGGTGGCACGCCCGCCACTACCGGGGCTTCGCGCGCAACCAGTGGCGGCTGTTCGAGCGCAGCGGCGAGCTGAAGCCGTTGCTCTACACGTTCCGCGCACTGCTGACCGGCGTCCACCTGATGCGCGCCGGCGAGGTGGTGGCGAACCTGCCGCACCTCGTCGAGGCCCACGACGGTCCGGCCTACCTGCCGGAGTTGGTCGAGGCCAAGGCGTTGGGCGAACACCGCGCGCTGGAGGGCGTCCCCGGGCGACCCGACCCGGCACTGGTCGCCGCCGACGTCGAGCATTGGCACGCCGTCCTCCAGGACGCCCACGAACGCACCGCGCTCCCCGCGTCGCCCTCGGCGGAGCCGGAGTTGGACGACCTGGTCCTGGACCTGCGCTTGTCCCGCTGACCTGGAGATCCGCGTCGGATGCAACCCGGCGCGGGGCTCCGGCGTCTTGTCGGTAGGTTGGTGAAAACCGACATGGGATCGCTTGGGGGCAACCGTTGTCGAAACAAGCGCAGCTCAGTGCTGCCGTCCTGGCGTGCGCGCTGGTCGCGACCGCGTGCACGTCCAGCGGTCCCGAGGCCGTCACACCAGACCTGGCGCAACGCGGCACGACCATGACGACGGCCAAGCCGACCAGGCAGGACCTGACGAACAAGGTCAGCCTCAACGGCAAGGTCGCCATGAACCCGGTCTTCGGCATCACCGCGCCGGTCGCGGGCCAGATCCGGTACCTGGAGGTGCCCTCCGCCACGGCCACCCCGACCCGCCCGACGCGCGTGGCCACCGTGTGGGCGTCCGGCGCACCCAACCACGTCGAGGTGCCCGCGGGTTCGACCTTCGGCGGCCGACTCGTGGACGACCGCGCCACGGTGACCGCCGGGATGCCCGTCGCATCGGCGAAGTACGCGGGCTACGGCATCGTCGCGGACATCAACGGCGAGCAGGCCTACCAGATCGCCGACGCGGCCACCGGCACCATCCAAGCCCAGATCAAGAACGGCCCCGGCCCGTTCGCGTGCACCCTGCTCGGCACCATCGCAGCACTCCCCGCCGGCACCGCACCCGCGCCGACACCGACCCAGCAGGAAGAGCCCACCCCGGGAACCACCGGCACCCAGACCCCGCCCCAACAGCCGCCGCCGGGCAGCGGCTCCTCCGACCCGACCGGCCTGCGCCTGGTGTGCACCGCACCGGACGACGTGAAGCTGATCAACGGCGCGTCGGCGGTCCTGGAGGTCGTCACGGCCAGCGCCCAGAACGCCCTGGTCGTGCCGGTCGAGGCGGTCGCGGGCGGCCAGGGCAAGGGCAAGGTCGACGTCCTCGGCCCGGACGGCACGCGAACCACGAAGGACGTCGTGCTCGGCCTGACGGACGGCAAGGTGGTGGAGATCAAGGAGGGCCTGACCGGCGAGGAAACCCTCGCCGTACCCGGCCCGGACCTCCCTCCGGCGCAGCAGCAGGGGCAGCAGGGCCAACCCGAGGGCGGCTCCAAGTGACCGAGCCCTTCCTACCGCTGCCCGGCCAAGTCCCACTCGGTCCGGCAGCGCCCGGTCGGACGCCGCTACTCCAGCTCACCGGTGTCACCAAGACGCTGAAGGGGCAGCAGGAGCCGCGCACCATCCTGGCCGGCGTCGACCTCACCGTCCACAGTGGAGAGTCGATCGCCATCCTCGGTCGGTCCGGCTCCGGCAAGTCCACGCTGCTCAGCGTCATCGGACTGTTCGACCGCCCGGACGACGGCCGCTACCTGCTCGGCGACCGCGACATCACGCGGCTGCCCGAGCGCAAGGCCGCCGGGTTGCGCAGTGCCGAGTTCGGGTTCGTGTTCCAGCGCTTCTTCCTGCTCAAGCACCTCACCGCCGCGCAGAACGTCGCGATGGCGCTGGTCGACGGCCAGGGCTGGATGTCGCGTCGCAAGCGCAAGGCCAAGGTGCTGGCCGCGCTGGACCGGGTCGGCATCGCGCACCTCGCCAAGCACAAGCCACCTCGCCTGTCCGGTGGCGAGCAGCAACGGGTCGCGATCGCCCGTGCGCTGGTCCGTGAACCGCGCGTCCTGCTCGCCGACGAACCGACCGGCGCGCTGGACACCGAGACCGGCAACCTGGTCGTCGAGGTCCTGCGTGCCACCACCGACCAGGGCTGCGGCCTGGTGCTGGTCACCCACGACCGCGACCACGCCGCCAAGATGAGCCGCGTGCTGCGCCTGTCCGACGGCCTGCTCAACCCAGCCCACGCCACCGAGCGGGTGGTGGTCGCGTGATCAGGCTGTCCGGGCGCCTGCGGTCGGCGCTGATCATCGGCGGGCAAGGCATCCGCGCCCGCAAGCTGCGCACGTTCCTGTCGATGGTGAGCCTGTTCATGGGCGTGCTGGCGGTGGTGGCGGTGCAGGCCGGGGCCGAGATCGCCAACCGCGCCATGCTGGCCGACGTCGAGCTCAACATGGGCAAGGACGGCACCCGCCAGCTGTACCTGCCGCCCGAGGCCTCCGTCGACACCGTGCTGGAGGTCGTGCGCGGCCGGTCCGACGCCGTCGCCCTGACCAGTGCCCAGGCGATCATCGGCGAACCCGGTGTCAAGCCGGTCAACGAGGGCGGCGGCCCGGTCGACCAGCCCGGCGGCTACGGCCCGCAGATGATCTGCGACCAGAACGGCTGCCGCGAGGTGGACACCGGCAACAAGGACGCGCCCAGCGGCCAGGCCGTCGAGCTGCAACTGGTCGGCCTGACCGGTGACGTCCGCACGTTCAAGCCGTTCCGCACGACCTCGGGGCAGTGGCTGGACTTCGGCGGCGACCCGTCCCTGGCGCCGCGCCTGGTGCTCAACGCCAAGGCGGCCCAGGCGTTCGAGCGCTACCGGGTCCCCGCCGAGATGCGCCTCACCGGCGCGACCACCAACGCCACCCCGCGCTTCATCGGCGTGGTCGACGACGGCGGGTACGCGCCCACCGCCTACGTCCGGTCCGACGAGCTGGCCAACTGGCTCCCGACCAGCGGCCTGAGCGACGGCCGCAACGGTCCCGGCCTCCAGGTGCTGATGTCCCCGACCGCCGCCGACGTGGAGCACGCCCTGCGCGCCCGCCTGGTCGCCGGCGGCACGCCCGCCGAGCAGATCCACGTCAACACGGTCAACACGCTGGAACGCATGTCCACCGAGCTCAAGCTGATGCGCCTGATCTTCCTGTCGATGGCCGCGCTGGTGCTGCTGATCGGCGTCGCGGGCATCCTCAACGTCGGCTTGGCCACGGTCGGCGAGCGGGTCGAGGAGTTCGCGCTGCGGCGGGCGGTGGGCACGCCCCGGTTGCTGCTGGCGGGCATCGTCCTGGCGGAAACCCTGCTCACCGGCCTGCTCACGGCAGCGGCGGCGATCGGCGTGGGCGTTGTCGGCCTGAGGGTCGGCGCGTCGCTGTTCGGGTCGCGGTTCCCGTCCCTGGAGGGCGTGGCCTTCCCGTGGCAGGCGGGCGTCGCGGGTGTCGTGGCCGGGTTGGTGGCGGGCGTGCTGGGCGGTTTGATCCCCGCGCTGCGGGCCGCGCGCATCCCGATCTCGACGGTCATGCGCGCCTAAAACCGGTTGGTCCGTCGTGCGAGGCTGGGGCACGTGTGGGAACGCGTGACGATCGGCCAGTCCGGCGCGGCGGTGAGCAGGCGCGGCGGCGTCTACCGGAAGACCTCGGACGTGGAGGACCTGGTGGGCGAGGGCGAGCGGCTGGTGTGGCTGCGCGCCCAGGGGATCCCGGCGGCCGAGGTGCTGGAGTGCGCACCGGGGCTGTTGGTGACGGTGGAGGTGCCGGGCAGGTCGGCGGCGGAGCTGTGGCCGGACACGGACCGGGTCGTGGACTCCCTCGCCGACCTGACCAGGGCTCTGCACGCCCTGCCGGTGGCCGACTGCCCGTTCGACCGGTCCCTGGCGGTGACGATTCCGGAAGCTCTCGCCGCGGACCCCGACCTGGACGACCTGGACGACGAACGCGCCGGCTGGAGCCGAGACCGCCTGGTGGCCGAGCTGCTCGCGACCCGCCCGGCCGATGAGGACCTGGTGGTCTGCCACGGGGACCTGTCCGTGCCGAACGTCCTGTTCGACCCCGAGACCGGCGACGTGACGGGCGTGGTCGACGCGGGCCGGCTGGGCGTGGCGGACCGGTGGCTGGACCTGGCCATCGCGACCCGCTCACTGGTCGACGAACGCAACTCCCAGTACGGCTCGGACGCCGCCGCCCGGTACCTGGCGCGCTACGGAACAGAGCCGGACCCGGCGAAGACGACCTTCTACCGCTTGCTGGACGAGTTCTTCTGACCCTGCCCCGAAGGGTCAACCGCCCAGCAACGCACCACCGGCTGCCAGCCGAGTCGTGTCCAGGTAACCGGTGCCGTCCTGGTCCAGGACTCGGAAGGCTGCCGTCGCGGACTCGGCCGGCGCACCCAGTGCGGCCAGCAGGCGTTGGAACTCGCCCAAGGTCACCGAGCCGTCCGCGTCGGTGTCGGACAGCAGCAGCACGGCGTCCGCCAGAGGAGCGAAGTCCAACTCCCGCGCCAACTCCGCGAACACCGCCCGGTCCACCTCCTCCCGCCCGGTGACGCTGGTCAGGGACGTCCAGAACTCCTGGCACGCCGAGTGCACCCGGGCCGCCCGCACGGACTCCGGCGGCTCGTCGAACGCGGCCACCAGGCGTCGCGCGAAGCTCGTCAGGTCCTCTTCCCTCAGCCACCCGTCGTGGTCGGCGTCCAGGAGGTCGAACGACGACACCTGTTCGGGGACGTGCGGGGCGGTGGCGTTCTTCACGTACTCCAGGACCGCCTCACTGGCCACCGCGCCCTGGCCGATCGCGGAGCCGATGCGCTTGACGGTTCCCGAACGCACGTCGCCGGCCGCGAAGACGCCCGGCAGGGCGGTCTCGGTCAGCAGCGGTGCTCGTTCCAGGGGCCACGCGCCCTCCAGGCGGAGCAGGTCGGTGCCGGTGACGAGGAAACCCCGCGCGTCGGTGACGGCCTGGCCGCCCAACCAGTCCGTGCACGGGCTCATGCCGATGAGCACGTACAACGCTTTCGCCGGCCGAGTCTCCACGGCGCCTCCCCGGCGCAGGACGATCTCCGTCAACCTGCTCTCGCCGCGCACGGCCTCGACCGTCGTGTGGGGCAGCACCTCGATCGCCGGTGATCCCTCGATCCGGTTGACGAGGTAACGCGACATCGGGCTGTCCGCCAGGGAAGGGCCGCGCACCAGCAAGGTCACCAAGGTGCCGTGTTCGGCCAGGTGCAGGGCTGCCTGACCGGCCGAGTTGCCCGCGCCCAGGACGAAGGCGTGGTCGTCGGTGGCGGTGGTGGCGGCGCCGTAGTACACGCCCAGTCCGGCCAGGTCCGCCGCGCCGGGCACGTCCAGGGTCCGCCAGCGCATCCCGGTCGCGACCAGCACCGCCGTGCCGCGGGTGGTGGTGCCGTTGTCGGTGTGGACGGTCCACAGGTCGCCGTCCCGGCGCAGGCCGGTGGCCCGGCGGGCGGAGAGCCACCGGACGCCGAAGCGCCGGGCCTGGGCCAGGGCGCGGCGGGCCAGGTCGCCGCCGGACAGGCCGGTGGGGAAGCCCAGGTAGTTCTCGATGCGGGACGTGGAGCCGGCCTGGCCGCCGGGGGCGTCGTCCTCGACGACCACGACGCTCAGGCCCTCGCACGCCGAGTACACCGCCGCCGCGAGGCCCGCGGGTCCGCCGCCCACCACGACCAGGTCGTGGTCGCCGGGGTCGGCTTCGTCGGTGAGGCCGAGCGCGGTGGCCAGGGCGATCAGGGTCGGGTCGGTCAGCACCTCGCCGTCGGGCAGGTGCACCGCGACGGGGTCGGGCGCGTCGACGTGCACCTCCGCGTCGAACTGCACCTGGTTGCGCGTCAGGAAGTCCTTGATGGCGTGCGCGCGGGCGGAACCCGCCCGTGCCACGACCCGCAGTCCTGCCTCGGTCACGGTGACCTCCCGCCAGTCACCGCCTGACGCTAGCGAGTGATCTCGCGCCACCGAGGTCCCGAGCCGAAGTTCACTCGACCAGGTGGCGGATTCACCCTGCGTGCGGTCAGCCGAGGCGGAAGCCCAGCGCGAGCGCGATCGTCACCGCCTGTTCGGGTTCGATGCGTGCCCCGGTCAGGGTGAAGGAGGTCGGGTCGATGCCGGACAGGTCGGAGCCGCGCAGGTCCGCGCCGGTGAAGTCCGCGCCGTGCAGCCACGCGTCGGACAGGTCCACCTCGGTGAAACTCGCCCCGGCGCACTTGGCCCCGGTCAGGTCGACGTCGTGCAGCCGCACCCCGGTGAACGACGCCCGCCGCAGGTCCGCGCCCGGCAACCCGGTGAACGACCAGTCGCCGCCGCTGACCCGCAGCACGTCGAAGCTGCCGCCGTCGAACACGCTGCCGACCAGCTTGCAGTCGGTGAAGGTCGCGTCGAAGAACTCGCAGCGCACGAACGTGCAGTTGAGGAACGCGGCCTCGGTGTGGGTGGAGGAGTTGAACTCCACGCCCCGGAACACGCACTCGCGGAAGGTCGAGCCCCGGTTCAGCAGGTCGGCCATGTCGACGTCCACGAACTCCGTGCGCTCGTAGGTCGCGCCGACGAGCTCGTTCACCGTCCAGTCGCGGTCGCGCACGGTGGTGTCGGTGGGCGGGGTCGGGGTGCCTCGTCTGCGTTCGGCCACCCCGGAACTATCCCAACCCCGGCTCACCCGACGGGTGCCAGGGCTCCGGCCGCGAACAGCACGCCCACTAGCGTCACCACCAGTCCCAGCCCGAACGCGTACTGCCGCGCGGTCGTCCGCCCCGGTATCCGGTGCAGCACAACGCCCACCGCCACCAGGGCCGTGACGGCGATCGGCGTCAGCGCGCGCCAAGCGCGGTCGAACGACGTCAGCGGCAGGAACGGGTCCGCCCCGTACAGCGAGAGGATCAACGCCGGCACACCCAGGCCGGCCGCCGCGGCAGCCGCGATGGTGTTGAACCGCTGCTGCGCCTCGCCGTCCTGGGCCACGGCGAAGGTCGACATGCTGGTCAGCAGCGAGTGCAGCCGCGCGGCCTCTTCGGCCAGTTCGGCATCGATCGCCTCGCAGTGCCGCAGCGCGGCCCGGTGCGTGTCGCCGGGACCGGAGCTCTCGCGGTTGCGGTGGTAGGTCTCGGTGTCCCACAACCACACCCACAGGCCGTTGCGGCACGCGTCCCTGGCGTGGTCGCGGGCGCGGCCGGTCGCGATGGACAGTTCGATGATGCCCGCCAGCAACGGCCGCAGCGCCGTGGTGCGCCGCTGCGACAACAGGTCGGCGATCTGCCGCTCCAGCTCGTAGCGGATGCCGCGCAGCCGCGCCAACTCCGCCCGCGAGGCCTCCGCGAACGCCTTGGCCGCCGTCGCCGCGACGGCACGCGGGTCGCCGGACACGACGTGCGCCGGCCCGGACAGCGTCGGGACCACGTCGAGGTCGTGGGGCTTCTCCTCCTGCCGCCACCCGCCGTTCTCGTGCCAGGTGGCCTGCACGACGACGGTCACGGCAGCCTCGCCGTCCGCGCGCACGGCCACCTCCGTCATCCCGACGACGATCCGGCGGTCGCCCTTCGCGCCCAGCACCCGCAGGTAGGGGGCGACCAGCAGGGCTTCGACGTCGAGACCGGCGAAGTCCTCCTGGTCCACGGTGTGCGCGCCGGCGGTCCGCACGGTGGCGTGGAAACCGTGGTCGGACAGGGCGGGGCTACCAGCGAGCAGGAGTTCGGACGGCATGCGCCGGATCCTATGTTGACCTTGGTGCGGTCAGGGACGGTTCGCGGAAACCTGGTTTCCCACGACGATCCGGTCCCACAGCGGGCGGTGTGCGGTGATGTGGTCGGCGTCACGCAGGTAGAGGTCGGCGTGGCCTTCTTCGATGTGGCGGGCGAAGTTCGGGTCGCCGTTTGCGGCGCCGGTGCGCATGAAGTGGATCAGGGCGAGCAGGCGGGGGACCAGGGCGTCCACGACGTCCAGGCGTTCACCGCGGGTGCGGCCGTAGGAGTCGAGGAAGAGCCTGGCGCGCGAGGCCTGCTCGTCCGGTTCGAGACCGGCCACAGTGGACAGTCCGGCGAACCGGTAGACGGCGTAGGCCAGGTCCCACGAGCGCGGGCCGGGATGAGCGGTGTCGAAGTCGAACACCCCGGTCGTCTCGCCGTCGTGGAACGCGCAGTTGTAGGGCGCGAAATCGCCGTGGCACACGACTTCCACCGGCTCCACCGCCGGCAGTTGCCACGGGTGCGACGCCTTGTCCGGCAGGGCGGCGGTGGCGTCGTGGATGCGCCGCAACAGTTTCGCCGCGCTCACCAGCGCAGTCTCCGGCCCTCCGTAGGCCGATCCGGCCTCACCGGGCAGGAAGGTCAGGACCTCGCGGCCTTCGTCGTCCACGCCGTGCCACCGCGGCACGCCGCGCACCTGCGCCGCCGCGAGCCCGCTCAGCAGCCACTGCACGGCCTCGCTCCACGCGCGCACCGGCCGCCGCACGGTGCGGCCGATCCGCACGACCGTGGTCATGCCGCCGGTGAAGATCTCGCGGTCCACCTACCCGACGCTAACCGATGTCCGCCGTCCGGCGAACCGAATTAGCCGCGTGCCAGGCCCACCCCAGCGCGACCAGACCGAGCAGGGCGTACAGGTCCTCGAACGGCCCCGGCGACAGGAGTCCTTGTGGCAGCGGGAAAGCGTCCGAACCGGGGATCGGCCACGCCGCCAGGAGGACCACCACGGCCACCGCGCGCCGGCCGAGCAGCACGACCAACGGCACGCACCAGACCCAGTGGTGGTGCCAGGACACGGGGGAGACCAGCAGCGCGGTCAGGGCGACCGTCAACACTCCGGCCAGCTCGTCGCCCCGGCGGTGAAACAGGACCGCCGCCCGCAGCCCGACGACCAGCACCACCGCGACCGCCGCCACCCAGCACACCGCCAGCAGACCCGGCGGCAGGGTCCGGCCCAGGAGCGCGTGCAGGGACTGGTTGCCGAAGTAGTACAGGTCTCCGCCCAACCGCGACGACTGGAGGAACACCCCGCCCCAGTACCGGCTCGACTCCTCCGGCAGCACGGCGAACCCGACCGCGACCGTGGCGAGCATCGTGGCGGCGGCCACCCCGGCGGCCCGGAACCGGCGCGTGAGCAGCAGGTACACCACGAACAGGCCCGGCGTGAGCTTGACCGCCGCCGCCAGGCCGATCCCGACGCCCTGCCACCGGTGACCGCGGAAGTCCAGCAGCACCAACGCCATCAGCACCACGTTGACCTGCCCGTAGGTCAGGCTCGACTGCACCGGTTCCAGCCACAGCGCCACCGCGAACACCCCGGCCGCCACCGGCAGCCCCCGCCCGGACATCCGCCCCGCGCACCACACCGAGCAGGCCAGCGCGGCGATCGTCAGCCCGGCCATGACCAGCCGCGCCACCTCCATCGGCGCCAGCGCGAACCCGGCGAACAGCAGCGCGCTGAACGGGGTGTTGGTGAACGGCTGCCCGTTGAAGCGGGAGGTGTAGAGGCCGGCGCCGTCCAGCACCGCCTGCCCGCCTTGGCGGTAGATGTCCAGGTCGTACATGAACCAGCGTTCCAACGGCCACACGTGCGCCTGCACCACGTACAGCGCGAGGGAGGCGGCGATCACGGCCACGGGCACCCGTGAGCGGGTGAGGGTGATCGGCGTGGGACGGCGTTGCAGCACGGAGTGCTCCTTACTCATTCCACTAGTCAGTTAGTGGAACTGGGACATGCGTGTGCGCACGCCGAAGCGCGCGGTCACGCGGAAGTCAGGAAGAAGGTCGGAAAGGGCCAGGCCGTGGCCGCGCTGCGGTCAGGCCGCGGCCGGAACGCGGATGTCGCGGCGGAAACGCTTGCGCAGCCACCACATCGCGCCGAGCACGCACAGCACGCCCGCGGCGGTGAACAGGGTCGCCTCGATCGCCTGGAACACCCAGAACCGGTCGCCGGGCTGCACCAGGTCCGCGCCGGACCGGTAGCCCAGCGCCGTCATGCAGTCGTGGTACTCGACGCTGTGCTGCCCGCCCGAGGAGATCTGGCAGGACCGGGTCGCGTCCTGCACCACCTCGTCGCGGCTGCTCACGAAGCGCCCGGCCGCGTCGGTGACACCCTCGGCGAGCCGCCACCGGTCCTGATCGGCCTCGTAGCCGATCCGGTAGTCGCCGAACGGCCTCTCGAGGACCAAGGGGGTCAGGTAGTCGGGCCGCGCGAACCGCCGCACCGCGTACAGCGCCCCGAGCCAGGCCACCAGCGTGACGGCCATCGCCGGCACCACCCGGCGCACGACCAGGCCCACCACGACGCCAAGCCCGACGGCGAACACCACGTACCCGAACAGCGCGGGCGGCTGGGGCTCGAACAACCCCGCGTGGAACCCCTCCTGCGGCACCACCAGCTTGCCCAGCGCC
Organism: Saccharothrix sp. CCNWYY140; assembly: GCF_037401995.1. NCBI lineage: Bacteria > Bacillati > Actinomycetota > Actinomycetes > Pseudonocardiales > Pseudonocardiaceae > Saccharothrix > Saccharothrix sp. CCNWYY140. The sequence continues at coordinate 10,841 of NZ_JBBEGC010000092.1, read as the reverse complement.
GTCGTCCACCACCGGTACACCGCGCCCAGCACCAGCGCGCCGAGGGCGGCGGGCACCGCGACGACCGCGACCTTGGCGGCGAACCACCGGCTGGGCCGCACCGACTGGGACAGCGCGAAGAGGTGGGTGTTCTGCTCGAACTCCCGCGCGAACAGCGGCGCGCCGAGGAACACCCCGACCAGCACGCCGTACCCGATGAGGGCCAAGCGGACGTTGTCCACGGACTCGTACCAGCCCCACACCGTCGCGTCGAGCCTGCGCAGGCACCCGGCGGCGTACCGCGACGGCACGCACTCGCTCCACCCGCGCATGTCCACGACCGCCAGCATCGTGGCCCGGTAGTAGACCATCAGGACGAGCAACACCAGCACGTACAAGCCCAGCGCGAGCAGCGCGGTCCGGTGTTGCCGCCAAGCCACCCAGATCACGCGGCCACCGCCGCTCGGCCCCGGCGCAGGTAGGCCACCACCAGTTCGTCCAGGTTGGGGGTGGTCACCTGGTCGTCGGGCAGCTCCAGCGGTCCGCGCAGCCGCACCAGCGCGGTCAGCTGCCGTTCGCCGGCGCGCTCCTGGATGACCTCGTGCGCGCCGAGGTCGGTGTCGCGGGGCGCGACGACCAGCCGGTGCCCGTCGACCAGGTCCTCCACTGGGCCGTCCAGCCGGACCTCGCCGCGGTCGAGCGCCAGCAGCCGGTCGCACACGCCGTCCAGGTCGGCGACCACGTGCGAGGACAGCAGCACGGCCACCCCGGTCTCCTCGACGGCGAGCATGACCCAGCGGACGGCGTCCTCGCGGGCCACCGGGTCCATCTCGGCCAGCGGCTCGTCCAGCAGCAGCACGTCCGGGCGGCGGGCCAGGGCGAGGACCAGGGACAGGGAGGCGCGTTGGCCGCCGGACAGCCGGCCGGTCCGGCGGTCGCGGGGCAGGCCCGCGCGGTCCACCAGGTCCCGGGCGTAGCGGTCGTCCCAGCGCGGGTTGGCGCGCCTGCCGTACTCCAGCATCTCGGCGACGGTGAACCCCCGGTACAGCGGCTTCTCCTGCGCCACGAACCCGACCTCGCCGCGGACCTCCAGCACGCCCTCGGTCGGGCGCAGCAGTCCGGCGGCCAGCTTGAGCAGCGTCGACTTGCCCGCGCCGTTCGCGCCGACCAGCGCGGTGACCCCGCCCGGCGCCACCTCGAACGAGCAGTCGCGCAACGCCCGGTCACGCCGGTAGCGCGCACCCAGGCCGCGCGCACGCACGGCAACACTCACCCCAGATCCCCCATCACGATCGGAACCGCTGGTCCAGCACGGACCGGAACAACGCCTCCACGTCCTCCCGGCCCATGCCCAGCCCCTGCGCCCGGTCCAGCCACTCCAACAGGTCCCCGCGCAACGGCGAGTCCTCGGCCACGCCCGGCGTGACCAGCGAGCGGCGCACGAACGTGCCCAGGCCGGGTCGTGGCTCGACCAGGCCTTCGCGTTCCAGCTCCCGGTACGCCTTGAGCACCGTGTTCGGGTTGATCGCGGTCTGCTCCACCACCTCGCGGGCGGTGGGCAGGCGGTCGCCGGGACCGACCAGCCCCAATCGCAGCGCGTGCTTGACCTGCTGCACGAGCTGGAGGTAGGTGGCCACGCCGGAGCGCCGGTCGATCCGGAACTCGATCACCCGAACCCTTTCACTATCTCACTAGTGAAACCACTGTTGCGGAGTGGGAGCCGGGCTGTCAAACACCGGTCCATGACTGGCCGACCACTCACAGGGGTCAGGCGTAGTGGCGAATCCCGTTCGACAGGGTCCGCGCCCAAGGCGCGTCCACGTGGTCCGCGTCCACAGCCACCACCAGGTGGCACAACATGCCCCGCGCGAAGAACAGTTGGACGAGGTCTTCGGTCGCCCCGGACACCCCACGCACGTACTCGACCGTCCGCGCGTACCCGCGCTGAACGACTTCCCGCACGGCCGGTTCGGAGATCGCCGCGCACTGGGCGTGCATCTGCACCAACAGCAAGGCGTTCTCGTCCGCGATCAGCCGCGCGTAAGCGTCCCCCATCGCGGACAGCACGGCGTCGGGCGAACTCCCGGAGGCCTGCGCGACCCCGTCGGCGAGGCTCTCGCGGATGCGGGCGAAGCAGCGTTCCACCACGGCGAGGAAGAGGGTTTCCTTGTCGGGGAACAGGCGGTACACGTACGCCTGCGAGATCCCGGCGGCCTTCGCGACCTCGCCGGTGGTGGTGCCGTAGTAGCCCTTGGCGCCGAACGTGGCCAACGCCGTCCGCAGCACCGTCTCCCGGCGCTCCTCGGCGGTGGACAGACGACGTTCGGCGGTAGGCATGAGACTAACCAATCACTCACACCACACCCTGTCAACTCGCCCCTTTCTCGCGATGATCCCCCCGGGGGGTCGCGCTGATGATCGATGCTCCTTAGGGTTGCGGACCATGTCGCGTCGTTGGGTGCCGTCCGCACTGCTGGTTGTCGTGCTCACTTCCTGCGGTTCCTCCGTGCAGCCGATCGCCACCTCCTCCCAGAGCACTGCGCCACCCACGACCACCACCAGCACCACCGTCAGCACCACGAAGACGACCTCGAAGACCAAGCCACGCATCGAATCGATGGCCAACCCGGACGGAACCGCCGTGGTGCCACCGGAAGCCGCGGCCGAGGACACCTCGACCCCCACCACGGTCGTCGGCACCGGCAGCACCACGAGCTGCACCTCCGACGCCATCGCCGATGCGGTGGCCGCCGGCGGCGTGATCACCTTCGACTGCGGGCCGCACGGCGTCACGATCGTCCTCGAGGAGACCATCCGCATCCGCAACGACAAGGCCCGCGACGTCGTCATCGACGGCGGCGGGCAGGTCACCCTCACCGGTGCGGGCAAGCGGCGGCTGTTCTACCTCAACACCTGCGACCGCAGCCTCGGCGCGGGCGCCGGGTGCCAGGAGCAGACCCACCCGAGGCTCACCCTCCAGAACATCACCCTCGCCGACGGAGACTCCACCGGGGAGACCGAGGAAGGCGGCGGGGCGGTCTACGCGCGCGGCGGCAGCCTGAAGGTCGTCAACTCGGAGTTCCTGCGCAACCGGTGCGACCAGGACGGTCCCGACGTCGGCGGCGCCGCGATCCGCGCGTTCGGGCAGAAGGAACCCGTCTACATCGTCGGCAGCACGTTCCAGCACGGCGAGTGCTCCAACGGGGGCGCGTTGAGCAGCATCGGCTCGTCGTGGGTGGTGCTGAACAGCGTGCTGAGGAACAACAAGGCCATCGGCCGCGGCGCGAACCCCGCCCGCGACGGCCAGCCCGGCGGCGGCAGCGGTGGCGCGCTCTACGCCGACGGCAACGAGTTCACCGTCAAGATCGCGGGCACGCTCGTCGAGGACAACCATGCGAACGAGGGTGGCGGCGCGATCTTCTTCGTGAGCAACGACCGCAGCGGCACGATGGTCGTCGAGGGATCGACGTTGCGCCGCAACCCCAGTGCCGGCTTCGAGACACCGGGCCTGAAGGGCATCTTCTTCCTCGGCGCGACCGAAGTGGCCATCACCGGCTCCACCATCGAGTAACACCGCCGAAACGCGCGGAACGCCGGAAGAACTCCCGTCGATCGTCGGATTGTGAGCGAGGCTTTCGGCTGCGCATGATGAGCCGCCGGCGTCAACCGGTGCACCACACCCTGCTGACACTTCACTCGACGCTCAGGCCGACCCTGCACGCACCACCCCGGCCGGGCGCGGGAAGGAACGACTGTGCGCTACACAGCGAAGAAGGCGCTCGCCCTCGCCGTGGGCATCGCCGCCTCCCTGGCCGCGTTCGCGGGCCAAGCGAACTCCGCCCCGATGCCGCCGGACCCGGGCGGCGTCACCCCGCAGGTCGTCGGCGGCACGCAGGCCGCCAAGGGCGAATTCCCGTGGATGGTCCGCCTCTCGATGGGTTGCGGCGGCGCGATGTACACCGAGCAGCTCGTGCTCACCGCCGCCCACTGCGTGAGCAGCAGCGGCAACAACACCAGCATCACCGCCACCTACGGCGTCGCGGACCTCCAGGACACCTCCGCGATCAAGCGGACCTCCAGCTACGTCCACCGCGCGCCCACCTACGGCACGTCCACCGGCGGGGACTGGGCGCTGATCAAGCTGTCCAGCCCGATCACGGGCGCGGCCCTGCTGCCCATCGCCACCACGGCGGCCTACAACAACGGCGTGTTCGACGTCGCCGGCTGGGGCGCGACCCGCGAGGGCGGCAGCCAGTCCCGGTACCTGATGAAGGCCAAGGTGGACTTCATCGACGACACCACGTGCAAGAACTCCAACCCGTACTACAGCGACCTGATCTTCGCCGCCGAGATCTGCGCCGGCGACCTGGCCAACGGCGGCATCGACACCTGCCAGGGCGACTCGGGCGGCCCGATGTTCCGCCGCGACAGCGCCGGCCAGTGGATCCAGGTCGGCATCGTCAGCCACGGCAACGGCTGCGCCCGCCCGAGCAACCCGGGCGTCTACACCGAGGTGAGCACCTTCGCCGCCGCCATCAAGGCCGCGGCCGACAGCCTCGGCGGCGGCACCCCGAACCCGCCCGGCAAGACCTTCGAGAACGGCACCGACGTCTCCATCCCGGACGCCGGCGCGGCGGTCTACAGCAACATCGCCACCTCCGGCCTGACCGGCAACGCCCCGTCCACGCTCAAGGTCACCGTCGACATCAAGCACTCGTGGAGCGGCGACCTGGTGATCGACCTCGTGGCCCCGGACGGCTCGACCTACCGCCTGAAGAACTCCAGCAGCTCCAGCACCCCCAACGTGAACACCACCTACACGGTCAACGCGTCCAGCGAGGCGGCCAACGGCACCTGGCGCCTGAAGGTCCAGGACGTCTACAGCCAGGACACCGGCTACATCGACATCTGGAAGCTGACCTTCTGACCGGTCGGCAAGGCGTCCTGATCGGACGGTGAGCCTCCGGATCGACACACGCGACGGGACCCGCTGCGAGGGTGGGTCCCGTCGGCGTGCGTCCGGGGCTCAGCGGGTGATCGCGGCCAGCATCAAGGACTTGATCTCCGTCGCGATGTCGGCGACGTCCAGCGGCGGGTCGTGCGCCTGCCACTCGCGCAGCAGGCCCGTGACCGCACCCACCAAGGCGATGGCGGTCAGGTGGAAGTCGCGTCGGGGTGCGAAGCCCTCGGCGGCAGCGTGCTTCGCCTCCGCCTCGATGAAGTCCGCCCACCGTGCCACCCACTCCTGGTGCTGCCGCTCCAGCTCCGCGTTGACGCCCACCGCCTCCACGTAGGCCAGTCTGGGCACGCGGGGGTCGGCGGTCACCGATGACACGAACGCGTCGAGCAGTGTGGAGATCCGCGTGCCGGGATCCGCGGACTCCAAGGCGGCCAGGGCGGCGGTCACGCGTTCCAGGGCCAGGGTGTTGATGCGGTCGTGCAGGAGGAGCAGCAGGCGCTCCTTGTTCTCGAACTCCTCGTAGAAGTTGCGTGTCGACACGCCCGCCGCCGTGCACAGCGCCGCGACCTTGGTCTGCGCGAAGCCCTGTGCGGTGAACAGGTCCAGCGCGGCCAGCAGGAGGCGGTCGCGGCGTTGGCGGCGGCGTTCGTCCTGGCTGATCCCCGCGTACGGACGGGACACGGGCGGCTCCTCGGAAGTGGTAACAGGGATTGTCAGATTAGCCTGTCCGGGCCTACATTGCGGAAACGGTGGTTACCACAATCCCTGCGGAGGCGACGATGCCGACCCGACTGCTGATCACCCTGCTGGCCCTGCTCGCAGCCATACCCGCGCTCGCCGCACCTGCGCTTGCCCCACCCGCAGCCGCCGCGCCCGCGCCCGCGCTCACCGACGAACGCCCGCCCGACCCGTCCCAGGACGCCTTCTACACCCCGCCCAACCCCCTTCCCGGCAAGCCCGGCGACATCCTCCGCACCCGGGACGTCGACTGGCACCCCGAGCCGTTCCGCGTGCTCCCCGCCCCGGTCGCGACCACGCAGGTCCTCTACCGCTCCACCTCCGCGACCGGCACGCCCAACGCCGTCACCGGCACGGTCCTGGTCCCGCCGATCCCCTGGACCAACGGCCCCCGCCCGCTCATCGCCTACGCGATGGGCACCCAAGGCCTCGCCGACCGCTGCGCCCCCTCCTACCGGCTGCGCGTCGGCGAAGAGGTGGAGATCGCGTTCCTCGTGCAGGCCATGCTCAAGGGCTGGGCCGTGGTGGTGACCGACTACGAAGGTCTCGGCACGCCCGGCACCCACACCTACGCGGTCGGCCAGTCCGAGGGGCGGGCGTTGTTGGACGCCGCACGGGCCGCCACGAAGCTCCTTCAAGTCCCCGGCACCCCGGTCGGCGCGTTCGGCTACTCGCAGGGCGGTCAGGCGGCGGCGTTCGCGGCGGAGCTCCAGCCGACCTACGCACCAGACGTGCGGTTGGTCGGGGTCGCCGAGGGCGGGGTGCCGGCGGACATGAACGAGGTCGCGCGGTTCAACGACGGCGGCCTCGGGTCCGGGCTCGTGGTCGGCGCGGCGGTGGGGTACGCGACCGCCTACCCGGAACTGCCGTTGCCGCTCAACGCCCACGGCCAGGAGGTCACCCGCAAGGTCGCGGACGCGTGCGTGGCCGAGATGGCACTGCTCGCGCCGTTCACCCGGATCGACAGCCTGACCACCGTGCCGGGCGTCATCCGCGACCCGCGCTGGCAGGCCCGGCTCGCCGAGAACCGGCTGGGCGCGGTCCGCCCGGCGGTCCCGGTCTACCTGTACCACGGCACGGTCGACGAGCTGATCCCGTACCGGACCGCCACCGGCCTGCGCGACCGGTACTGCGCGCTCGGCGCCGACCTCCAGTGGACCGCCCTGCCGCTGGCCGGCCACATCACCGCGGTCAGCGTCGGCGGCGCGAGCGCGTTGGACTGGTTGGGTGACCGGTTCGCCGGACACGGCACCCGACCGACCTGCTGAAAATTTGTCAGACAGATGACAAAGGCATTCCCGAAAACGGTGTCAGGGTGACAAAAGGGCATTAACCACTGACCCGTCCGGACGATTGTGGAGAGCGGTGGTCTACTCGCCGGTATACGGTGGGTGACCACCGCTCTCATGTCTGTGACCAGCGCAAACATGCCAATGCTCGACCTGCGGAATTAGTCGGGTGTGACAAGTTCTCGCTGTGTTTCGAGGAGGTCTTGCGGGTCGGGACGGGGCGTCGTTAATTTGGCCACACGTAGCGTGGCTGTAACACACGCATTCCAACCCTGCCCCCTATTTCTGGCGTGCCCTCGGCGTCAGGGAGGACGATCCGTGAGACACAGAAAACAGGTCCGGAGGCTGACCCGCCTGGGCGCGGTCGCCACCGCCGTCATGGTCGTGGGCGGACTCGCCATCGGCACGGGCACCGGAACCGCCGCAGCGGGTGAGCTCAACCAGTCCTACACCTGCACCTTCCCGCTGATCGGCGATCAGACCGTCGCGGTCAACATCAAGACCCGGGACAACCAGCCGGCCTCGATCGCCACCGGCGCCTTCACGCCGGTCATCGAGATCACCGCGATCTCCAACGCCGGCCCCAACGCCACCCAGGGCCTGCGGCTGGTCGGCGCGGAGACCATCCAGGGCGTCGCGCGCGCCACCTCGACCGTGGACGCGCCGGGCTCGCAGGGCGACCTCACCGTGCAGGTCACCACGAACGTCCCGAACCAGCCCATCCCGGCCTCCGGCGACCTGGTCGTCAACGCGGCCGGCGTCGCACCGGGCCTGCGCTTCGACCAGCCCGGCACCGCCACGCTCTCGGTGACCGACCTGGAACTGGAGATGACCCCGCTCAAGGCCGACGGCACGCCCACCGGCCTGGGCACCTTCATCGCACCCTGCACCCCGGCGCCGAACCAGCCGACGATCCTCCAGACCTACGAGGTCACCGGCGCGCCGGTCACCCCGGAGGCCGTGATCGGCAGCGGCGCGCACCCGCCGCTCAAGCAGGTCTACAACTGCCCGTTCCCGCTGATCGGCAACCAGAACGTCACCGTCGACATCAGCACCAACCCGCTGCCCGACGAGATCGCGCAGGGCACGTTCACGCCGAAGATCGACATCACGGCGGTGTCCAACGCGGGCTCGACGGCCACGCAGGGCCTGCGCCTGGTCGGCGGCGAGACGATCCAGGGTTCCGCCCTGGCCACCTCGCTGGTCTCCTCGCCGCAGGGCCACCTGGCCGTGCAGGTGCCCACCGCGATCCCGAACCAGCCGATCCCGGCCTCGGGCGACCTGGTGGTCAACGCGTCCGGTTCCGCGCCGGCCCTGCGCTTCGACCAGCCCGGCACGGCGACCCTGTCCGTGCACGACCTGGTCCTGACCATGACCCCGCTCAAGGCCGACGGCACGCCCACCGGCCTGGGCACCTTCACCTCCGACTGCACCCTGGTCGACGCGGCGGCCCGCAACGTCCTCCAGACCTTCACCATCACCGGCGCCGCGGACACCGAGGCCCCGACGAAGGTCACCGGCCTGACCGCCGGCGAGACCACGCAGACCTCGGTCCCGCTCTCCTGGACCGCCTCGACCGACAACGTCGCGGTCGTCGGCTACGACATCGTCTCCGGCGGCAACGTCATCAAGTCCGTCACCACAACGTCCACCACCGTCGACGGCCTGACCGCCGACACCGCGTACTCCTTCACCGTGGTCGCCAAGGACGCCGCCGGCAACCGCTCCCCAGCGAGCGACGCCGTCAACGCCCGCACCAAGGCCGCCCCGGACACCCAGAAACCCACCGCCCCCGGCCCGCTGACCTCCTCCGCCGCCACGCAAACGTCGGTCTCGCTGGAGTGGGGCGCATCCTCGGACAACGTGGCCGTAACCGGCTACGACATCCTCAATGGCGGCACGGTCGTCAAGTCCGTCACCACCACGACAGCGACCATCGACGGCCTAACCGCCGACACCGAATACACCTTCACGGTCGTCGCGAAGGACGCAGCCGGCAACACCTCCGACCCGAGCAACCCCCTCACCGTCCGCACCCCGGCCGCCCCGGACACCGAAAAGCCGACAACCCCCACGGGGCTCACCATCACCGGCACCTCGGCAACCAGCATCGGCCTCTCCTGGACCGCCTCCACCGACAACCGCGGCGTAGTCGGCTACGACGTCCTCAACGGCAGCACGGTCGTCAAATCCGTCACCACCCCGTCCACCACCGTCGACGGCCTGACCGCCGACACCGAGTACACCTTCACGGTCGTGGCCAAGGACGCAGCCGGCAACACCTCCGACGCAAGCGCACCCATCACCGGCCGCACGGCACAACTCCCCGACACCGAGAAGCCGTCCGCACCTTCGGGCCTGACGGTCACCGGGACAACGCAATCCACCGTGTCCCTGTCGTGGACCGCGGCCTCCGACAACGTGGGCGTGGTCGGCTACGACGTCGTCTCCGGCGGCACGGTCGTCAAGTCGGTGGAGGGCACGACAGCCACGATCGACGGCCTCACCCCCAGCACGGACTACTCGTTCACGGTCGTGGCCAAGGACGCCGCAGGCAACACCTCCGACGCCAGCCCCGCCGTGACCGCCCGCACCGGCGACGCCCCGGACACCCAAAAGCCCACCGCGCCATCCGCCCTGAAGTCCACGGGCGAGACGACGTCGAGCGTGTCCCTGGAGTGGACGGCCGCGACCGACAACGTCGGCGTAGTCAGCTACGACATCCTCTCGGGCGGCACCGTCATCAAGTCCGTCACCACCACTTCCACCACCATCGACGGCCTGACCGCCGACACGGAGTACACCTTCACGGTCGTAGCCAAGGACGCCGCAGGCAACACGTCCGACGCCAGCGCCGCCCTCAAGGTCCGAACCAAGGCAACCCCGGACACCACCGCCCCGACAACGCCGGGCAACCTGCGGTCCACCGGCCAAACCGAGAACAGCATCGGCCTGGCCTGGGACGCGGCCACCGACAACATCGGCGTCACCGGCTACGACGTCTTCCGAGGCACCACCAAGGTCGCCACGGTCAGCGGCACGTCGACGAACGTGACGGGCCTGTCGCCGGACACGGAGTACTCCTTCACCGTCGTGGCCTTCGACGCGGCCGGCAACCGATCGGCGGCAACCCCGGCGGTCACCGCTCGAACCAAGCCAGGCGGCGGCACGATCATCCGCTACGGCTACAACTTGGTCGGCCACACGAAGATCAAGGCCGCCAACGGCACCGTGCAACTCAACGGCGGCATCGACGCCGGCTTGGACTTGGCAACCGGCAAGTTCGAAGCAGACCTGGCTCTCAACCCGACCACAGGCCAATTCAAGATCTTCGGTTTCGTGCCGGTGACGGCAAAGATCGAATTCGTCCAGGCCGGCAAAACCACCGGAACCCTCGCGGGTGGCGTACTCAACTCCACGTCCCCGGTGACGGTGAAACTGCCGCGAGTCTCGGTCATGGGCATCCCGGTAAGCACCAGCCCGAACTGCCAAACCAAGACCCCGGCCTCCATCCCCCTCCAATCAAAGCCCGGCTTCGACCCGCTCAACGGCGGCACCCTGGCCGGCACGTACACCCTGCCCGAACTCCAGGGCTGCGGCCAACTGAACGCCCTGATCAGCGCCCTGACGGCAGGCCCGGGCAACACCATCGAGGTCAAACTAACCCCCAAGCCCACCCGCTAACCACCCACTCATGACAGTGGTGGCCCCGCCGGCGAAACCCCGCGGGGCCACCACCCTCACCCCCAACGACAAGCCACCCGACGCGCGCAGCGCGCCCTTCGCGCGCAGCGCGCCCTTCGCGCGCGGAGCGCGCGGTAGGTGTTACCTACAAGTGGAGGGCCTCGGTTCCCCCACCGTATGGCCTGCCCGAA
>NZ_JBBEGC010000091.1:0-29880 GCF_037401995.1 Saccharothrix sp. CCNWYY140 | reverse complement strand
GTGGTAGCCCTTCGGGCAGGCCATACGGGGATGACACAAGCAAGAAGCCCAGGTAGGGGAGTGCCGTGCGGCAGCTTTGTGAAAAGCCAAGCGCTGCGGTTGAGCGGGGCGCACGGGGGCGAGCGGGGGAGTGTGCTGTGGGGCGGCTGAGTGTGCCACGTGCGGCGCGAGGGCGGGGCCGCGTGGGGGCGGGTTGTGTGTGGGGTGGTTAGGGGAGGTGGCGGCCTGTGGCGATGAGGTCTAGGCGGGGGAGGTCGGGGACTACCACGGCTCGGCGGGTGCTGGTCATGACGATGCCGGCGTCGCGTAGGCGGCTGAAGGCCTTTTCGGCTGTGCGGGACTTCATGCCGGCGATGGAGGCCAGTTCTACGTTGGTCAACGGCAGGTCCAAGGTCCAACCTGCCGTTGTTCTCGAACCGTGGTGGCGGACCAAGTGGCCCAGGACGCGGGCGATTCGGGTTGCCGCGTGGTGGGGCATGGCTCGGCGTAGTTCGTTGGCCCAGCGGACCTGGTCGGCTCGGACTCGGAAGAGTTCCACCAGGACCTCTCGGTGGAACTCCAGGAAGTCCAGGAGTTGGTGTTGGGGGATCAGCCTGCCCGTCACCGGGCCGCAGGCCACCACCGTGGCCGAGCGGGGGCGGCCGTCCAGGGCTGCCATCTCGCCCACCAGGTTGCCTGCCGACAGGACTGCCAGCAGGGCCGCGTCGCCTGCCTCGTCGCTGGCTCGGACCTTCACCGCGCCGGTCAGGACCAGGACGGCATGGCCGTCTTCGCCGCCCTCGCGCAGCACGATCTCGCCCGACCCGTACGCCACCGGACCGCCCAACTTCAGCAGTGCCTCGGCCACCCGGTCCGACAGCCGGCCCAGCAAACCGCGATCCCCGTCCATGTCCGCGTCCCCCCGCACCGGAATCCTTCTCACGTCGTCGGCGGAGACCATCTCACCATCCGGCCTCGAACGGCAGCCCGGGAGGTCCCCCGATGATCAAGGACGGCGCAAGTCGAGCAGGTGGCGGGTCGAATGGGCCACGAAACTGCCCTCGGCTCGGATCTGCTCGTGCATGCGGCGCAAGGTGTCCGCGTGTCCCTCGACGGTGAAGTCCGGCACCCACCACACGCACTTGCGCAGGATGTAGACGACCGCCCCGACGTCGAAGAACTCCATCCGACACCGGGCGGTGCGCAGGTCCTCCACGATCAGGCCTGCCGACTTGGCGGCGGCCACCTCGGCCTCCGGATCGCGGCTGTCGTCGTGCTCGGGGAGGGGGCCGAGGAAGTACTCGGTGAGTTCCAGGGCCGAGGCGGGGCCGACGTGTTGGGCGAAGTAGTGGCCGCCGGGGACCAGGACGCGGGCGATCTCCGGCCAGTCCGGGCGCACCGGGTGGCGGCTGGTCACCAGGTCGAAAGTGGCGTCGGGGAACGGCAGGCCGGAGTCGGGCGGGGTCAGGGTGACCTCCACACCGCGTGGACCCAGCAAGGCCTTGGCGCGTTCGGCGTTGGGCGGCCAACCCTCCGTGGCGCACATGCGCGGCGGGAACACCGGGGCCTCGGACAGCACCTCGCCGCCGCCGGTGTCGATGTCCAACGCGGCCTCGACGGTGGAGAGTCGCTTGGCGAGCAGGCGGGCGTAACCCCACGGCGGGCGCTCCTCGGTGGCACGGCCGTCCAGCCAGCCGAAGTCCCACCCCGAGACGTCGGCCGCCGCCGCTTCCGCCACCAACTCTTCGAACGTGCGCATGAGGTCATGATCGCTCATCAGCCGGCGGTACTCTCCCTGATTTCCAGCGTGAACGGCGTCTGCACCTGTTCGTGTGGTCGATCGGGGTCCTCGACCCGGTGACGCAGCAGGGTCACCGCCGCGTCGGCGATGGCGGCCTTGTCGGGAGCGACCGTGGTCAGGGACGGGCGGTGGTAAGCGCCTTCCTCGGTGTTGTCGAAGCCGACCACAGCCACGTCCTCGGGCACGCGCAGACCGTGGGCGGAGGCGGTGCGCAGAGCGCCCACGGCCAGCAGGTCGTTGAAGCAGAACACCGCGTCCGGTGGCTCGGGCAGCGCCAGCAGCGCCTCCATCGCCGCCGCGCCCTCGGCGCGGTGGTAGTGCAGGGCCGTGGCCACCAGCGACTCGTCGAACGGCAGTCCGGCCGCCGCCAACGCCGCCCGGTAGCCCTGGAGGCGCAACGCCGCCGTGCCGCGGGCCGGGTGCGCGCCGATCGCCGCGATCCGCCGCCGTCCGGAAGAGACCAGGTGCCCCACGGCCTCCTCTGCCGCGCGCACGTTGTCGATCCCGACCCGGTCGATGGGCAGGTCCACGGTGTGCTCGCCGAGCATCACCACCGGCAGGGACAACTCCGCGAAATCACCCTCCAGCAACGCCTCCGGGCTCACCACCGCCCCGTCCACCAGGTGCGTGCCCAGCGACGCCAGGGCCGCGCGCTCGCCCTCGCGGGTGCCCAGGGTCTGCTCGATCAACACGTTCCACTCGTGGGCCTGCGCGGCGCGCAGCACGAGCCCGGCCAGCTCGGAGAAGTACGGGATGCCCAGTTCGGGCAGCACCAGGGCCACGAACCCGGTCCGGCCCCGGCGCAGGTTGCGCGCCCCCAGGTTGGGCCGGTAGCCGGTGGCGGCCAACGCCTCCTCCACCCGCCTGCGGTTCTCGGCTTTGACGAAGGCGTGGCCGTTGACCACGTTCGACACCGTCTTCACCGACACGCCGGCGAGCGCGGCGACGTCCTTCAGCGTGGCCAACGCACTGCCTCCCGGAGGTTGGGTGAAGGGGATCGTACCCGTCGAACGGCCCTTTACAACGTTGTACCAACGATGTAAAAACCGGAGGAGTGACGTGAGTCACATGGCCGCCGGAAACCGACCCACTGAGGGAGTCCGATGCGTCGCCTGCTCACCCTCCTCGCGGCCGTGGCCGCCGGCATCACCGCCGCGCCCGCCACCGCCGCCGTCACCCCCAAACCGCCTCCCCTGACCACACCCTGGACCAGCCAGGTGTCCACCACCAACCCGCTGCCCGAGTACCCGCGCCCGCAGATGACCCGCCCGGACTGGCAGTCGCTCAACGGCGAGTGGGAGTTCCTCAACCCCGCCACCGGGACCGGCGGGTCCGTCGACCGGTACGCCGCGCCGCCACTCGGCCAGACCCTGCCCGAACGCGTCCTCGTGCCCTACCCGATCGAGTCCGCCCTGTCCGGCATCATGCGCAACGACGACCGCGACCTGATGTTCTACCGCCGCGCCTTCACCGTCCCCGCCGCCTGGGCCGGCCGCCGCGTCCAGCTGCACTTCGGCGCGGTGGACTACGAGGCCACGGTGTGGGTCAACGGCACCCAGGTCACCACCCACCGGGGCGGCTACGACCGGTTCGAGGTCGACGTCACCGCCCAACTGCGCAGCGGTGCCAACGAACTGGTCGTCCGCGTCTACGACCCCACCGACGGGCGCGGCGAGAAGCAGCCCCTGGGCAAGCAGGTGAACACCCCCGGCGGCATCTTCTACACACCGTCCTCGGGCATCTGGCAGACCGTCTGGCTCGAACCCACCCCGACCTCGTCGGTCTACTCCGTGGACATCCACCCGAACCTGGCGACCAACACCGCCCGCGTCCGCGTCTTCACCCGAGGGAACGTCAGCGGGCACACCGTCTTAGCCGAGGCGATGGCGGGCACGACGGTCGTGGGCAGCGCCTCCGGCGGGTTCGCCGAGTTCTCCGTGCCGGTGCCCAACGCCCGCCGCTGGTCACCCGACGACCCGTACCTCTACAACCTGCGCGTCTCCCTGCGCACCGCCGGCGGAGCCACCGTGGACCAGGTCGTCGCCTACTTCGGCATGCGCGAGGTCGGCACGAAGGTGGTCGACGGCGTCCTCCGGCCCACGCTCAACGGCGAGTTCGTCTTCCAGGTCGGCACGCTCGACCAGGGCTTCTGGCCCGACGGCCTCTACACCGCGCCCACCGACGCGGCCCTGGCCTTCGACCTCCAGAAGCACAAGGACCTGGGCTTCAACATGGTCCGCAAGCACATCAAGGTCGAACCGGCCCGCTGGTACTACCACGCCGACCGGCTGGGACTGCTGGTGTGGCAGGACATCCCGTCCACGACCACCGCCGACTCCGCCCGCACGGCCGCCCAGATCGCCCAGTTCGAGACCGAGGCCCGCGAGATCGTCGACGAGCACCGGTTCTCGCCCGCCGTGATCGCCTACGTGCCGTTCAACGAGGGCTGGGGCGAGTGGAACCTCGACGACACCCGCCGGGTCACCACCCAGTTGGAGAACCAGGACCCCACCCGGTTGATGAACCCGCACAGCGGCTACAACTGCTGCTCCTCCAAGGGCGACCCCGGCACCGGCGACATCATCGACTGGCACGTCTACACCGGCCCCGACGCCCCGCGCCCGTCCGGGACCCGAATCTCCGCGCTGGGCGAGTTCGGCGGCATCGGGCTGCGCAACCCCGGTCACGAGTACAGCCCCAACGGCGAGTTCTTCGCCTACGAGCAGGTGTTCGGCGCCGACCAGCTCAACGACCGGTACACCGGGATGGTCCGGGACGTCCGGCAGCTCATGACCACCAAGGGGGTGTCCGCGTACGTCTACACGGAGATCACCGACGTGGAGGGCGAGTACAACGGCCTGGTCACCTACGACCGGCGCGTGCAGAAGGTGGACACGGGCGTCGTGCGGGCCGCGCACCTCGACCTGATCGCCGCGTCCCGCAACCTCAACGCGCCGGTGCGGCTCACGCTCGGCCACGTCCGGTCGTTCCGGGTGACCACGCCCGGCTACACCGACCGGTACCTGCGGCACGCGAACTCCCTGGCCCGCACCGACGTGATCACCTCGGACGGCGCCCGGCAGGACGCCTCCTACCGGACCGTGGCGGGGCTGGCGGACCCGCGCTGCTACTCGTTCGAATCGGTCAACTTCCCCGGCCGCTACCTGCGGCACGCGGCCTCGCGGGTCCGGATCGACAGCGACACCGGCGGCACGTTCCGGACCGACGCCACCTGGTGCGCACGGCCGGGCCTCGCGGCGGGCGGCGTGTCCTTCGAGGCGCTGGGCCAACCCGGCGCGTTCCTGCGCCACTACGGCGAGGACGTCTACCTGGCCCGCAGCGGCGGCGCGAACCCGTGGGACACCGCGACCAGCTTCGCCGCCGACGCCACCTGGGAGGTCGCGGCCCCGGCGCTGTGGCGCAGCTCGGTGCTGCTGCCGGTGGACGTCCGGCAGTCGCTGCGGGTGACCACCTGGGGCTACACGAACCGGTACCTGCGGCACTACGACGGCCTCGCCTTCACGGAGGTGGTCGATGCCGGCAGCAGCGCGTTGCTCAAGGCCGACGCGACCTACACCGTCCGGCGAGGCCTGGCCGACTCGTCGTGCTACTCCTTCGAATCGGCCAACTACCCGGGGCAGTTCCTGCGCCACGCCAACTCACGGGTGCGCAACTCGCCCAACGACGGCACGGACCTGTTCCGGGCGGACGCCACCTTCTGTGCGCGGCCGGGGATCGGCGGCACGGGGGTGTCGTTCGAGTCCATCAACTTCCCGGGAACGTTCCTGCGCCACCACAACGCCGAGGTCTACATCGCCTCCGGTGACGGCACCGGGTTCAACCGACCGCAGACGCTGACCGCCGACAGCAGTTGGGCCGTCGCCCCGCCCTGGGCTCCCTGACCGGGACGGCCGTGGTGGTCCTTGCCGACCACCACGGCCGTGAGGGGTCAGGACGCGAACACGGGGTAGTGGTCGGAGTAGTCGGTGTAGGAATAGTTCGTGAACCAGGACGTGACTGTCCACACCGGACTCTTCACGCGCCGGGTCTCGTTGGCCAGCACCGGTCCCTGGAGGGTCAGCACGTAGTCGAGGTGCTCGGAAGCGTACTCCGGGCCGTACTGGTCGCGGCACACGCTGTTGTCCGCGCAGTCCCACGAGTACGGGTGGCCTGCGAATGCGGGCGAGGCGGCCTTGAGGTCGGTCAGCATCGTGGCGTACTCCCCGCTGGACCTGATCACGTTCAGGTCGCCCGCCACGTACAGCGGCTCGCCGGCCGGGATGCGCTCGGCGGCGACGAACGCGGCGATCTCGGCGCGCTGGCGGGCGCGGACCGAGGCCGGCGAGACCGTGCAGGAGGAGTCCTCGGACTGCATGTGGGTGCCGATGACGTGCACGGGGCCGTTGGGCGAGCTGAGGCGGACGTAGGCGAAGCCCTTGTTGGACAGCCAGTCCGGGCCGCAGCCGTCCCGGTAGACGTGCTGGACGCGCCGGGTGATCGGCCATCGGCTCACCACCGCCACGCCACCGTCCTCGGCGGCGCTGTCGCGGTAGTTCCCGAGAGTGGCGTCCCAGCCCGTGCGGGACCGGCCCACGGTCGGCGTCCGGTGCGGGTACGTGTCGGAGAGGTTGGTCAGCAGGCGGTCACCGGCGGTGTTGTCGAACAGCTCCTGGAGCACGACGACGTCCTGACCGGCCAGGACGTCCTGGCGGTCGATCAGGTCGGCCCGGGTGACCTGCCCCCAGTTCGGGTAGAGCGCCCGGGACAGCATGAACACGTTGTAGGAGGCGATCTTCGGGGAGGTCGGGGCGGCGGTGGCGGGTGTCGCGACCAAGGCGGCCAGCAGGCAAGACGTGAGCAGGATTCGCGTCTTCATAGGTGGTGATCGTGCCGGTGGGACGCGCAACACCGGCGTGATCGGGTGCGATTTCACCCGAGAGGGGGAACGTACCCGGAGGTACCTCCTATGCACGCGAGTTCACGGCTCGCCGCCGCGGCGGCGGTCGTACCCCTGATCGTGCTGAGCGCGGCGCCCGGAGCGTCCGCGGCGCCCTTCGCGGCCGGTCCGGACATCCTGGTCAACGGCCCGTCCACCCTCACCGCCTGCCCGTTCGGCGCGTCCGCCGACTTCGCCGCCGCCTACGACGACGCCGAGGTCGAGCCGCAGGTCGCGGTCAACCCCATGAACCCCGACGAGATGATCGGCGCCGCCCAGCAGGACCGCTGGCCGGACGGCGGCGCACGCGGCCTGTCGTCGTGGATCACCCGCGACGGCGGCACCTCCTGGGTCAAGCTGCCCGACGTGCCGTGGAGCGGCTGCCAGGGCGGACCGACCCGGTTCGGCCGCGTGACCGACCCGTGGGTGACCTACGACGGCGGCGGCAACGCCTACTTCATCGGCCAGCCCATCGACTCGGCCGCGCTGGGCCTGTCCGCGATCTCGGTGACCAGCCTCGACCGGGCCACCGGCACGTGGCGGGCGCCGACGATCCTCCAGGAGGACGACGGGTCGAGGGGCGTGTTCAACGACAAGGTCTCCATCACCGGCGACCCGACCCGCCCCGGCTACGCCTACGCGACCTGGCTGCGCGGGTCGTACCCCAACGAGGGGCACCAGAGCCCGGCCGGGGACCTGCACTCCTTCGCCTACCGCGGCAAGCCGATGTTCTCCCGCACCACCGACGGCGGCCTGACCTGGTCCAAGCCGGTGTCGATGCGCGACTCGAACGCCTTCTTCCAGGGCAACCAGATCGCGGTCGGCCCGGACGGCACGCTCTACAACGTCACCGCGAACCTGTTCACCGGCGCCGGCGTCCAGCCCAACGACAAGGGCGTCTACATGGGCGTCATGCGCTCGATCGACGCCGGGCTGCACTGGTCCGCGCCCACCAAGATCGCCCCGATCTCGTTCGCCCAGCTGGTCGTGCCCGACGACGGCTTCCCGATCCGGGCCGGCGACTACATCCCCGACATCGCCGTGGACATGACCTCCGGCGCGATCTACGTGGTGTGGGCCGACGCGCGGGGCACCCCGGTGAACCAGGTCGTGCTGGCCAAGTCCACCGACGGCGGCCGGCACTGGACCGGACCCGCGGTGGTGGCCGCGGGCGGGCCGGGCGTGCAGTCCTACAACCACGCCGTCGACGTGTCGGACACCGGCATGGTCACCCTGACCTACTTCGACGACCGGAACAACGTGCTCGGCGACGGGATCGCCACCACCGACGTGTGGATCCGGCACTCCCACGACGGCGCGGCCACCTGGGACGCCGAGCAGCACCTGCACGGCCCGTTCGACCACTACCGGGCGCCGATCTCCTGGGCGACCCCGGACGTGCCGCGCGGGTTGTTCCTCGGTGACTACATGGGCCTGGAGACCATCTCCGGCGACGACGTGATCGCGTTCTTCACCTCGACCATCGCCGACGGCGCGGACGTGCACGCCGTGCGGCTCGACCAGGGCTGACGGGTCCGGAAGAGCCCGGCTCCCCGGTTCAGGGGGAGTCGGGCGCTTCCAGCGGGAGCGGCTCGAAGGTGTGGTGCCGCCAGATCTCGCGGGAGGTGTCCTCGGGGTAGGTGGTGACGGTCGGCTGGGCGTCGAACAGGCGCGTGAGGCGTCGGGTGGCGTCGTAGGCGGGCCAGCCCGGGTCGCCGTGGGTGGCGAAGGCCGTCCACGCGGTCCGCATCGCCGTCGAGACCTGCTCCGCCTCCGGCGAGCCGTCCAGCAGTGCGGCGGGTTGGCCACTGGTCAGGTTGCCGAACACCAACGGCACGTCCAGCCCGTGGCACGCGCCGAGCACACCGCCCATGCCGGGCGCGGGCCAGGTCAGCTCGTAGAGGTGCGCCCGGCCGCCGGCGGCCTCCTGGGCGACGGCCAGGTGGTAGGTCGGCATGCGGAACAGCCAGTCCGACAGGACCACCTCGTACTGCTCCTCGGCGGACGGGAAGGCCTCCCGGTACCGGTCGCCGCCGTCCGGGGCGAAGGTGTCCAACGCGGTCGCCGCCTGCTCCGCAGTGATCTGGCCGAGCTGCCCGTCCAGGGCGGTGAGCAGGCGCTGCTCGTCACGGGTGTGCCCGGCGAGCAGGTCCACCTCCCTGCCCGCGCCCTCGGCCAACGCCCGCCACGGGGTGGTCACCAGGACCTCGCCGTCGACCACCGGGGAGAACAGGATCGACCGGGGCGCGGCCCGGCCCCACCGGGGCGCCCAGCGGGCGATGTCGGCGGTCACCGCGTCCCCGGCCGAGGGCAGCAGGTCGGGTGCGACCGTCGACAGGTCGGCCACAGTGGGCTTCAGCCCCAACTCCGCGGCGCACGCGGCAGCGATGTCGGTGGCCAACTCGGGCGTGAAGAACGTGCCGGGCGCGCTCTGCACGACGGCACGCCGGAACAGCCCGCGCGCTCGGGGCATCCCGAACAACGCCGCGACCGACCCGCCGCCCGCGGACTGGCCGAAGACTGTGACCAGGTCCGGGTCGCCGCCGAACGCGTTGACGTTGTCGCGGACCCACTCCAGCGCGGCGACCTGGTCCAGCAGGCCCCGGTTCGCGGGAGCGCCGTCGACCAGGCCGAACCCCTCGATGCCAACCCGGTAGTTGAAGGTCACGACCACGACACCGTGCCGGGCGAGCCGGACTCCGTCGTACTCGGGCAGGCTCGCCGTGCCGATCGTGTACGCCCCGCCCTGGATCCACACCATGACCGGGAGCCCGGCGCTCGGGCCGGGGTCGGGCGACCAGACGTTGACCGTGAGCCAGTCGTCGCCGGCGTCCTGGGTGAGGGCGTCCATGCCGAACACGCCGGCTTGGGGTGGCGGCGGGCCGAAGGCCAGGGCGTCCCGGACGCCGTCCCAGGCTCGGGCGCGGTGCGGGGCGGCGAAGCGGAGAGCGCCTACAGGCGGCTCGGCGAAGGGGATGCCGCGGAAGACGGAGACGCCGTGCTCGGTCGTGCCGCGCACGCGGCCGGCTGACGTGCGGACTTCGGGGTGCACCGGGCGATCATGCTCGTCACCGGGTGCGCGGGCGACCCAATTACGCGACCGGACCCCGACCGCCGCCGGGGTCCGGTCCGCGCGGGTCAGGCGGCTTGGGCCTGGGCGTAGAGGTTCTGGGCGTCGGCGCCGAAGTACGGGCCGAACATCCAGTTCGGGAAGAAGTTGATCTTGTAGCTGTTCACCGAGTTCAGCGTGCCCGTGCCGGTGGCCTCCGAGAACGTCGTGAACCACGGACCGCCGCTGGCCCCACCGGTCATGTTGCAGGTCATGCCGATGCCGTTGCTCAGGAAGGCGTTGAACGTCGTGCCGCTGCAATAGACGAGCTTGGTGCCGTCGTACGGCGAGGCGGCCGGGTAGCCGAAGGCGTACATGTTGGCGGCTTTGGCCTGGTTGAACGCGATGCCCTGGGCGCCCACGACGTCGGTCAGGTACTGGCCGCCCACCTGGCCCACGACGATCGAGCCGATGTCGTAGTTGATGTCCTCCGAAGCGTGCCACTGGGGCGTGGCGAAGGTGGCACGGGCGTTCCAGGTGCCGTAGGGGGCGTTGCCGTTGTTGTACGCCGGCACGAAGGCGACGTTGGTGTGGTAGGCGCCGTCCAGCTTGACGCAGTGGCCGGCGGTGATCACCGTGCTCTTGTTGGCGCTGGTCACGGCGTTGCCGCTGCACGAGGCGTTGCGGCCCTGGTAGGTGAAGAACACCCGGCCAGCGGTCTTGACGACGGCCCCGCCGCCGGTCCAGGCGCTGCCCCCGTTGGGGAAGGCCAGGGGTTGGATCGTGGTGGGTGCGCCGGTCGCGACGTTGGCGCGCACGGCGGTCGGGCTGACCGTCAGGGTGTCCAGGGGGATGGCGGAGCGCATGCGCTCGGGTGTCCAGTAGGTGCCCGGCGCGGAGTGCGCGGCGGGAAGGGCCACCAGGGACAGGGCTAACGCGCTCACCGCGGTGAGCAGGCGTTTCACGGCACGGTTCATGATCTTCCACCTCTCGTGGGTCGATCAACGGCAGGGGACCGTGACGTGAAAGTTACTCAAGACCGAGACGCGGGCGTTCCGGCTGAACGGGTGACAGTTGCCGGGTCCACAGTGGATGGTGTCAGCGGCGGCGGACCTTGATCAGGTCCACGTCGGTGGCCGACGCCTTCAGGTCGCGGAAGTCCACGCCGTACGCCTCCACCGCGCGAGCGGCCCGGCGCAGGCCCTCGGCGCACACCTCGCGGTCGGTGTCCCGGGCCTCGGCGCGCAGCTGCACCCGGAAGCTGAAGAAGTCCAGCGAGCGGTCGTAGGACAGCGCGCCCTCCTCGCTGAACCCGTTGGTGAGGACGCTGTGCCGGTCGGCGGCGGCGAGGAGGCGGGCGCGACCGGCGTCGTCGAGGTCGGTGAACCGGCCGCGCACCAGCACGCGGTAGGTGTGCTCGGGCATGGGGGTGATCGTGGGTGACCCGGGCGGGTGGCGGCAACCGATATCGACCACGGGAACGGCGTAGGCTCGTATTCGTGAGCGACGCGAACGACCACCCCGAACACGGCACCGGCGGCACCTACTCGGTCAAGGGCAAGGCGTTCACCCGGGACACCAGGTACATCACCACCCGGATCACCGCCGACGGCCGCGACGGGTTCCCGGTGGAGCCCGGTCGCTACCGCCTGGTCGCCGCGCGCGCGTGCCCGTGGGCCAACCGGTCGATCATCGTGCGCCGGTTGCTCGGGCTGGAGGACGCCATCTCGCTCGGCCTGCCCGGCCCGGTGCACGACGCCCGGTCCTGGACGTTCGACCTCGACCCCGGCGGGCGGGACCCGGTGCTGGGCATCGAGCGCTTGCAGGAGGCGTACTTCAAGCGCGACCCCGAGTACCCGCGCGGCATCACCGTGCCCGCGATGGTGGACACCACGACCGGCGCGGTGGTCACCAACGACTTCGCCCAGATCACCCTCGACCTGTCCACCGAGTGGCGCGAGCACCACCGTCCGGGCGCTCCCGACCTGCTGCCCGCCGCGCACCGGGATGAGGTCGACGAGGTCAACCAGCGGGTGTTCACCGAGGTCAACAACGGCGTGTACCGGTGCGGGTTCGCCGGCAGCCAGGAGGCCTACGACGAGGCCTACGACCGGCTGTGGACCGCGCTGGACTGGCTGGAGGAGCGGCTGGCTTCCCGGCGCTACCTGGTCGGCGACACGATTACCGAGGCCGACGTGCGGCTGTTCACCACGCTCGTGCGCTTCGACGCCGTCTACCACGGGCACTTCAAGTGCAACCGGAACAAGCTGGTCGAGATGCCGAACCTGTGGGGGTACGCGCGGGACCTGTTCCAGACGCCGGGGTTCGGCGACACGGTGGACTTCGGGCAGATCAAGCAGCACTACTACGTGGTGCACAAGGACATCAACCCGACGCAGATCGTGCCGAAGGGACCGGACCCGTCCGGCTGGACGACCCCGCACGGGCGCGAGGCCCTGGGCGGGCGTCCGTTCGGCGACGGCACCCCGCCCGGACCGGTGCGCGAGTCGGAGCGCGTCGCGTCCTGACCGGCGGCCGTCCACAAGCGACCCGTCCTCGGGTTTTTGTCGGTGCTCGGCGGTAGCGTCTTGGCCGTGGACGTACGGGAGCGGATTCAAGAACTCGCCGACCAGGTCGTGGTGCTGCGGGACGCCTACTACCGGGGTTCGCCCAAGGTGGCGGACGCCGAGTACGACGCGATCGAGGACGAGTTGCGGGACCTGGTGGCGGCGCACCCGGAGCTCGCGCCCGACCCCAACCCGCTGGACCAGGTCGGCGCGCCGGCCGTGCTGCACGCACCGGTGCGGCACTCGCGGCCCATGTTGTCGTTGGAGAAGGCGACCAAGCCCGAGCAGGTGGCGGCGTTCTTCGACCGGTTCCCCGGCCAGCCGGTCGCGGTCATGCCCAAGCTCGACGGGCTGTCGCTGGCCGTGGTCTACGAGGACGGGCGGCTCGCGCGGGCGGTCACCCGAGGTGACGGCACCACCGGGGACGACGTGACCGTGCTGGTCAAGGCCCTGGTGGACGGGGTGCCCGACCGGGTCGACGCGCCGGGGCGGGTCGAGGTGCGGGGCGAGGCGGTCATGCTGCGCTCCACCTTCGCCGCCTACAACACCGCCCACCCGGACAAACCGCTGATCAACCCGCGCAACGCCGCCGCCGGCACGCTGCGCGCCAAGGACCCGGCCACCGTCGCCGAGCGCCGCCTCCAGTTCTTCTCCTTCGACCTCGACGCGGGCACCGCCGCCACCGACCTGGAACAGGGCCTGCGCACACTCGGGTTCGCCGTCGCCGACATGCGCCACTGCGCCGACGCCGAGTCCGCCCAAGCCGTCATCGCCGAGATCGAGCGGCAGCGCAACGACCTCGACTACGACCTCGACGGCGCCGTGCTGCGGCTGGCCGACCGCAACGCCTACGCCGCCGCCGGCACCCGCTCGAACTCGCCGCGCGGCGCGCTGGCCTACAAGTTCGCCGCCGAGGAGAAGACCACGGTGCTGGCCGACGTGGTGTGGGACGTCGGCAAGACCGGCAAGATCGCGCCGGTCGCGGTGCTGGAGCCGGTGTTCGTCGGCGGCACCACGGTCACCCGCGCCACGCTGGCCAACCAGGAGGTCATCCGGGCGCGCGGCATCCGCATCGGCGACACGGTGCTGGTGCGCCGTGCCGGCGACGTGATCCCGTTCGTGGCGGGCGTGCTGGACGAGTCCGCGCGCACCGGGGCCGAGCGGGAGATCGTGCCGCCGGTGGTGTGCCCGTCGTGCGGGCAGGCGCTGGTCGAGCAGGGCAACAGCCGGGAGTTGTTCTGCACCAACCTGGCCTGCCCCGCGCAGACCGTGCGGCGGCTGGTGCACTGGGCGTCGCGGGCGGCGGCCGACATCGACGCCGTCGGTCCGAAGTGGATCGAACGGCTGGCCGACGCGGGCCTGCTGGAGCACCCGTCCGACTTCTACCGGCTGACCGCGGAGCAGCTGCTGGAGTTCGACCGCATCGGCGAGGTGTCCGCCGCGCGCATGGTCGAGTCGATCGACGCCAGTCGCGGGGTCGGCCTGCGCCGCGCGCTGATCGGGCTGGCGATTCCGATGGCCTCCGAGGGCACCGCGACCCGGTTGTGCCGCGCGGGTTTCGGCTCGCTGGAGGAGGTCGCGGACGCCTCCGAGGAGCAGCTGGTGGCCGTGGAGGACATCGGGCCGAAGGTCGCCACGTCCCTGCACGAGCACCTGACACGCCTGCGCCCCGAGCTGGAACGCTTGCGCGCCAACGGGGTGTCGCTGGACGTGCGGGACGAGGACCTGCCGCCCGTGGTCGCCTCGGACGCGCCGCTGGCCGGCAAGACGGTCGTGATCACCGGGGCGATCAACGACCCGCGCTCGGGCGAGAAGGTCCCGCGCCCGACCTTCCAACGCCTGTGCGAGAAGGCCGGCGCTACCGCCGCGTCGTCGGTGTCGGCCAACACCGACCTGCTGATCACGGGTGCGGACGTCGGCGCGAGCAAGCTGACCAAGGCCGAGAAGCTCGGCGTGACGGTCGTGGACCAGGGCGAGATCTGGCAGCAGCTCATCGCGGCGGGCATCGTGTGACGGGGTGGAAATGCATTGGTCGGTGATATTCGCGAGCGTGCGTTAGCAGAGTTGTCGCCGACCGTGTCCGCATTAATGTGGATCGGGCTGGTAACGACTGTTTTGCCTGGCAGGGCCGCATCGGAAAAGGACTGCCGAGTCCGGTAACGTGAGGTCGGGCGCGAACGACAGGGTGGGTGATCACCTGCTGCCGCATTTCGGCGGTCGGGGGTTTTCCAGCGTTCGCCCGACCGCCGCGGAGGAATCCTTTTCATGGGTGCTGCCTTGTCCGCTGTGTTCGGCACGGGCGGGATCAGCCGGGTGCTCGTGCTCGCCGGCCTCGTGCTCGGGGTCGTGGGCGCGGTCGGGTTCCTGCGCGGGTCGGCGCGGCTGCGGCTCGCGGTGGTCGGGACGACCGACCCGACCGCGCAGTGGTGGCGGCGGTGGGTCACCGGGCCGGCGCGGGCGCTGGTGTGGCCGTTGTTCCTGGTGTGGCTGGGGTTCTGGATCGCCTCGCGTGGACAGAACCTGGTCTACGGCGCGGTCGTGGGGCTGGCGGTGGCGGCGCTCGTGCTGTGCGCGGTGTTCCTGCTGCGCCGGGCGCACGCCCGCCGGGGTGACCACGAGGTCGCGCCGGCGGCGTTGGCCGCGGTCCTCGCGGGCGGCTTGGTGCTGGAGTTCGGGCTGCTGCTGACCGTGCGGCTGGTGGTGCTGCGCAACCCGGCCACCAAGCTCGCAGAGGGCCTGGCGCGCGATGTCTTCACCGAGGCGCGCGGAGCCGTCTTCCTGCCCCTGGTGCTGCTGCTGGCCCTGGTAGCGGTGCCGCTGGCGGTGGGCGCGAACCGGCTGGCCGGGGTGCGGCGGGCGGTCGGCGGCACGGCGCGGCGAGTGGCGGGCGGCGCGCGGCGGGTCGCCGGGTGGCCGGCGGTCACCGCGGACCGGTCGGGCGCCGGCCGGCGGGGCGGTGTCGTCGCGCGGGCTCGGTGGTGGAGTGCGGTCGTCGTGCGGCTGCGGTGGTGGGGCGCGGTCGTGCTGGTGTTCGCGGTGTTCGCCGCGGCCTGGTTCGACAAGCCGGACCGGCTGCTCATCGCGGGGGTCGCGGCCTCGGAGTACGGCAAGGTGCTCTACCTCGCGCTGCTGGCGGCGCTGCTGGCCGGGTTCGCCCACCGGTTCGGGCGGTCGGGGCAGTACGTGCGCGGGCGGGGGCACTTCTTCTACCCGATCGCCCTGTTCGGCGCGGTGTGCGTGGGCAGCTTCGTGCGCAGCGACCTCGGGCCGCTGATCGGGCTGTTCGCGGTGACCGTGGTGCTGATGCTGTTCCTGGTCGCCGACGGCGTCCGCCGCTCCTCGCTGCGGCACGAGGGCAGCCGGTGGCGGCGGTGGGCGGAATTGGCCGTGCACACCCGCTGGTACCTGGTCGTCCTCGCCGGGACGGTGCTGGTCGGCGCGGTGGCGTTCGCGACCTTCCCCAAAGCCACCGACCGGGTCGAGGCGATGGTGCGCCCGTGGGAGTACGGGTGGACCAACACCTGCGTCGAGCCGCCCGAGGGCGCGGAGGTGCCCGACGCGCCGGACGGCGCGGCGCTGTGCCGCCTGCCCGTCGACGGCGAGGCGGCCAACCGGCGTTCGCAGATCGCGCAGGGCCTGGCGGCCATCGCCGACGGCGGGCTGTGGGGCCGCGGCCTGCCCGACACCGCGTCCGGGCAGGTGCCGCTGGGGGAGAGCGACCTGGTGATCGCCGTGATCTGGAGCAAGCTCGGCGGGGTCGTGGTGCTCCTGATGGGTGCGCTGCTGGCGTTGCTGGCCACCGCGCTGGCCCGGCTGGCGCGCGAGGCCGAACACCGGTCCGGGGTGCGCGGGCCGACGGCGGCGCGGCTGTTCGCGATCGGGGTCGCGGCGCTGCTGGTGGTGCAGTTCGGGTACGTCTTCCTGGCGACCATCGCGTGGGTGCCGCACTCGGGGTTCACCGTGCCGTTCCTGTCACGCGGCGGGCAGTCGACGCTGGCCCTGGGCGCGGCCGTGGTGCTGACGGTCTGGTGGAGTTACCGCCTGACCGCGCCGAATCCGCCCGGCGGACCGCCCGTGCGGGGCACGCCTGCCACCGGCGGCCTACCCACGCACCGCTGGGACGCACCTGCCGCCGGCACCTCGTCCGCGCCGCGCCGAGGCGCACCGGCCCGGCTGTTATCGGCACCGTTGGTACTGGTCGTGGCGGTGTGCCTGGTGGGTGGCGCGGTGACCACGGCGTGGCCCTACCGCGGGTACGCCACCGACCGCCCCTACTGCCGCGCCGAACGGCCGCGCGAGAACCCCGAGAAGTGCTCCACGGACCGGATCGCCCTCCACCGCCACACGGTCGTCCTCAGCGTCGGCGGCGTCCCGCAGTACACCCGCGACCGCACGCAAGGCACCTGGGAAGCCATCGGCACCCCGGTGATCTCCCAGGAAGACCTCGGCGGGCTCGTCGGTGCCGGCGACCAGGCGGGCGCGGTGGACGGCGCACTCGGCGACCTGGTCGACGGCAGCAGCGCGCTGGCCAACCCGTTGCTGCCGGCCGGTGAATCCGAGCCCGGCGCGGTGGAACTGACCGTGGACCCGGACCTCCAGCGCGCGGCGGTGGCCGCGTTGCGCGACGACGGCGCCGGCGGGCCGTTGGCGGGCGGTGTCGTGGTCCTCGAACCCGACACCGGACGAGTGCTGGCCGCCGCGTCCGCGCCGGGGCACGTCCCGGCCGGGAAGACCGCCGCCGCCGAACCCAGCGACGCCCAGCGCCGCGAGTTCGAGCGGCAGCACCCGGCGGGGGTCTTCGACGGCACGCGCATCGACGAGCAGCGCACGGCCGAGTGCCGCCCGGACGACGAGGTCGACAACACCTGCTGGCAGTGGCAGCTCCTACCCGGCCCCGGCGAGGAACCGCCGGAGTCGCGGGCCGAGCGCCGCCGGTACGTGGACGGCCGCGACGACGTGCGGCTGCCGTCCACTTCGGACAACCGGGCGCTGCGCCGCAACTACGGACTGGGCTCGACGTTCAAGGTCGTGGTGGCCGCCGCCTACCTGCGGCAGCCCGGCAAGCACATCACCGACCGCGTCCCCGCCCCCGCCGAACTGCCGGTGCGGGGCCGCCGGGAACCGGTGAAGAACTCGCCGCGCGGGCTGTGCGAACGCGGCGAGTCCGGGACGATCACCGTGGCCGACGCGCTGGCCGTCTCGTGCAACACCGCGTTCGTGCGGCTGGCGATGGACCTCCCGTGGCCGCTGATCCGGGACACCGCGGTGGACTTCGGCTTCCGGGCCGTGCCCGCCGACGCCGAGCGGGCGCCGGCGTGGGTCGCGGGCACCGAGCTGGGTGTGGACTCCCGGGTGCCGCCGGAGTCGGAGGGCGGCGACCTGGCCAACAGCGTCCTGGGCGGCGGGCACGTCGAGGGCACCCCGCTGCACCTGGCCGCCGTGCTGGGCGGCATCGCCAACGGCGGCAAGCTCGTCCAGCCGCGCCTGGTCGACGCCACGACCCGGCCGCACGGCGGTCCGCGCGCCGAGGTCGTGCCGGAGGTCCGTCAGGTGCTGTCGACGGCACAGGCCGCGGAACTGCTGGCGGGCCTGGCCGGGACGGTCGAGTTCGGCACGGCGGAGCGGCTCGCGGAACACCCCGGCCACGAGCTGCGGGTCAAGACCGGCACGCACGACCTGCACGGGGGCGAGGACCCGCCGCCGGGCGAGTTCACCCGCCAGATCGCCTGGCTGGTCGGTTCGGTGACGACCGCGCGCGGACCGGTGGCGTTCGCGGTGGCGGTGGAGACGGCCGACGAGGGGCGGGGCGCGGCGCGGGCACGCCTGCTCACCGACGCGGTGGTCGGCGCGATCGTGGAGGAACGCGGATGAGGCGGCACCGGCGCGGGGGCGCGGGACAGGACAGGGCGTGGTGGGGCGTGAGAGGCGTGGGGGTGGGCGATGAGTGACGACGACCAGCGGGAGGCCGCGCTGGGGCGCGAGGTGCGGCGGGAGTTGAGCAGGTGGCTGTCCCACCACGCCTCCGGCGGGCCGGTGGTGGTCGACGTGGTGGTGCGGGTCGCCTGGTCGCTGTCGGCGGTGGCCGAGAACGAGCTGCGCGCCTCCGTGGACGACCAGCGCCGCGAGTACCCCGGCGCGATCCCCCGCCTGGCCGTGACCGTGGACCGCGACCTGCCCGAGCCCGGCTTCACCGTCGAGGTGGTGCCGGTGGTGGTGGCCGAGGACGAGGAACCCAGCGCGCCGGTCACCGAGGAGGAGCCCGACGAGGACCAGGACGCCGACCAGCTCGTGCTCACCCTGAAACTGGGCCGGTTCACGTTCCCGCACCTGCTGCGCCCGTCGGCGGGCTGGGTGCCGGTGTCGCGGCGCGGTCCCGGCGGTGTGGTGTTCCCCGACGAGGCCGAGGCGGTGCCCCGGGCGGCGCTGGTGGAGCTGCGCAACGTCCACGGCACGCTGCACGTGCGGCGCACCGGCCAGGACCGCCGCTACATCGTCTCCGTGGGCGGGCAACGCGTCGAGCACGGCCACCCGACCGGCATGGGCGTGTCGCCGCGCGGCCAGATCGTCATCCGGGAGACCACCGGCGACGCGGTGGCCACCATCGACTACGAGCTGCACGACCGGTTCGCCGAGCTGCGCACGGGCGGCGCCACCGACATCGGCGACGGCACGGGCGTCACGGCGTGGGTGCTGGGCGGCGCGTTCAAACGGGTCCACGTCGAGGCGCCGCGCCCCGGCCTGGTGCCGAGCGCGCGGGAGTTCACCGGGCGCTCCGAGCGCGGCGACCCGCACCAGCTGCGGGTGCGCGTGCTCTACACCCGCGCCGAGTCGCTGGAGCCCGGCGCGGAGGACGCCTGGCACGTCAAGGTCTACCGCTGCGACACCCCCGAGGACGCGGCCATGCTGCGCGCCTTCCTCCAAGCCCAGATCGGCAACGTCGAACGCGCCAACGGGGCGGTCGGCGGGTCCAACCGGATGCCGCCCTGGGTGGTCGCCCCGGTGCACCTGCTGTCCCTGGCACGGCCGGAAGCCCCGGAGACCAACCTGGTGGACCGGGGCGAGCGCATTCCCTCGGGCGTGGCCGCGCGGCTGGCCGGCTGGTTCGGCGTGGCCGACCAGCCCGACGCGGACACCTGCGTGCTGGTGGCCTCGCCGTGGGTGGACGCGGTGGGCTGGCTGGGCCAGGAGAAGCGCCCGGTGCCCGGTCGCGGCCCGCTGGACGACCTGCGCCGCCTGGCCCGCGGCCTGGACCTGATGCACGGCCCGCTGGGCATCGCGCACGGCGACATCAAACCCGCCAACGTCCGCCGCCTGGCCCGCGCCGACGGCCACGACGGCTACGTCCTCATCGACGGCGACTCGATCGCCCCGGTCCGCTGCGAGGCCCGCGACGCCCGCGCCACCGACGAGTACACCTCCGCCGACTACCGGGCGCAGGTCGAGCGCGGCGGCACGGTGGACCTGCGGGCGTTGGACCGCTTCGGTTTCGTCCTGGTCACCATCGCGGCGGTGGCCAGCCCCGACCGGCTGCGCGGCCTGCTGGACAAGCAGGGCGGCCGGGAGCGGGTCGTCGACTCCCACCCGCGGGTGGAGGAGTACCTGACCAACTGGTGGTCGCGGGAGCCGCGCTGGCGGCCGTTCGCCCTCCAGTTGGCGGCGCCGTTCCGCAAGGGCGTGTTCGCCGACCCGGACTTCAGCCTGGAGGCGTGGGTCGAGCGGCTGATCGCCGAGCACGACCGGCCCGGCCCCGGCTGCGGGCACCCGGCGTGCCCGGTGGACGCGTGCGCGCGGGTCGTGCCGGAGGACGACCGCTACGACCCGCCGTACGGGGAGCAGTTGCGCCGCATCCGCGCCGGTGTCCGCAGCCGGCACAACATCGCCGTGGGCGCGCGGGAAGCGCTCATCCGCGAGCTGCGGTCCCAGCAGGCGGAGCTGGCGCTGGCCGCGTACCGGACGTGGTCGTGGTCGGTGTCGGCGGTGGCGACCGTGCTGCTGCTGATCGTCGTGGCGAGCCTGAAGCTGGGAGGGGTGCTGTGAGCGATCCCGAGGTGGCGGCGTCCCTGCCCCGGAGCCTGCGGGCGCGGATGCGGCCGGTGTGGCACGGCGACACCGTCGAGGACAGCCCCGAGCAGGAGAACCTGCCCGTGCTGGTCGCGGACTGGGGCTCCAACGCCCAACCGCAGAGCCGGCGCGCCAAGCCCGCCGCCGAGCCCTACCTGCGCCGGCACCTGGCCCGCGCGCGGTCGGTCGGCCGGGCGCACGGCCTGCGCGTCGGCCTGCTGCGCGCGGTCCCGATCGCCGTCGTGCTCGTGGTCCTCGCCCTGCTGCTGCCCAAGATCGGATGACCCCGCGATGACCGAACCGCGCAACCTCGCCCCGTTCGACGCCTGCCCCGCCTGCGGCCACGACTTCGGCGTCGCGCCCGCCGAGGGGCCGCCCAGCCTGCACCTGGCCATCGGGCCGGGACCCAGCGGCCGGCCGCAGTGGCGGCTGAGCCTGTTCGACGAGCACGGGCAGCCCGGCAAGCACTGGCAGTCCGCGGAGTACGACCCGGGCCAGGCGCAGGACGTGTACTGGCTGTGCGGCGACGGCCACCTGTTCTTCGACCACCACCTCCAGGGCGTGCGGCGCACCACCGCCCGCATCGACCGGTTCGCCGGCGCGGCGGCGGTGGGCGCGATCGCCGCCGGCAAGAGCTACCTGCTGCTGCGCACCCTCAACCAGGAGCTGGCGCTGCCGCCGGCCAGCCGCGACACCCGCAGCGGCGCGCCGCCGGTGAAGATGAACGGCACGGTGTTCGAGGAGCGGCCGATGCGGGCGCTGCGCCGCGAGTACGACTCCACCGTCGAGGACAACGTGCCGCTGGACCGCACCAGCCTGTTGGAGATGGTGCCCACGGGCTTCCTGGCCGACGCGGTCGGCGACGACGTCGTGCAGCAGATCCGGCAGATCCACGTCGAGCTGCTCGGCGCCAGTCCCGCCCGGTGGGGCACGGTGGTGCGGCAGCCGATCGTGCAGCGCTACGGCC
Source organism: Saccharothrix sp. CCNWYY140 (assembly GCF_037401995.1). Lineage (NCBI taxonomy): Bacteria > Bacillati > Actinomycetota > Actinomycetes > Pseudonocardiales > Pseudonocardiaceae > Saccharothrix > Saccharothrix sp. CCNWYY140. The sequence continues at coordinate 8,520 of NZ_JBBEGC010000091.1, read as the reverse complement.
TGCGCGGGCGGGTGCTCATCACCTCGGTGGCCGACCTGCCCGGCGAGTTCTTCAACGCCGAGACCTACGACCAGGAGTACCGGCAGCGCGCGCTGGCCAAGTACGACAGCCTGGTGTGGACGATCGACCCGATCGTGGAGCCCCGGTTCACCGCGTTCCTGCCCCCGGACGACGTGCAGCGGCTGACGATGGGCAGCATCCGCCCCGACGAGGCCACCCTCCGCGACCTCGACCGCGCCCGCAAGCGGCGGCGGGTGCAGCAGCGCGACATCGCCGACCGGCTCACCGCGCAGGGCGACTTCGGCAAGGACGACAGCACCACCCGCAAGCTGCTGGTGTGCCTGACCAAGGCCGACCTGGTCACCCACGCGGTGCGCGACGGCCGGGGGTTGGCCGAGCTGGGCGCGCCGGACGCGGTGGTGACCGGCGTGGCCGACTACCTGGTGGACGTGTCCAACCGGTGCGCCGGGCGGATCGGGCACGAGGAGGTGGTCGAGCAGGCGGTGTGGGACGGCCTGGTCCGAGACCTGACCCGGGACCTGGAGGTGCCCGAGATCCGCGAGGACATCGCCCGGCACGTGGCCCGCGAGCTGGTCCGCCACTACAGCGACGGCGAACGGCTGTGGAACCTCATCCACGACGGCGGCGAGGACCGGATCTCGGTGGAGGCGGGCGGTTCGGAGACCGAGCTGGCGCGCAAGATCGCCGTGCCCTCGATCGACCAGCACGTGGCCGCGTCGCTGGCGCCCGGCGAGGGCGGCCTGCTGCGCCAACGCGACCTGGTGATGTCCGCGCTCACCTGCGGCCTGGTCTACGGGCTGGGTCTGGCGCAGACCGTGCGGCAGCTGTTCGACCAGCGGTGGCGGGAGACCCGCTTCTACCTGTGCTCGCCGTTCGGGCAGGTGCCGGTGCTCTCGCCGGGCACCCAGGACCGGTTCGAGCTGGAGGGCGGGCGCGAGTTCCCGGCGGCCAGCGAGCCGTCGGCCGCGCTGACCCAGCTCAAGCTCGGCCTGCTGTCGGGGGTGCAGCTGTGATCCCGGTGGAACTGGTGCAGTGGGGCGGGGTGGCGGGCAGCGGGTTCAGCCCGGTCGACGACGGCGCGCTGCGGCGCGCGCCCGGCCCGTTCCGGTCCGCGGCGCAGGAACTGGTGCACGTGCCCGACGGCGTGCCGCAGCCGACTCCAGACCTCGAAGCGCGTTCGGCGCTGGGGCTGCGGGTGGTGCCGGTGCCCGGGGCCGGGTCCTGGTGGTGCTTCTCGGTGCAGGTGTGCGGCGGGCGGTTCGGGCGCACCGGGGTGTGCCAGTTCCTGTTCGCCCCGCTGGACGGGACCGAGGCGTGGCGGCTGTGGGAGGGCTGCGTCGCGGCGGTGCACGCGGGGGACGGGCTGCTGCCGTGGGCGCTGGCCTCCTCCGGCCTGCCCGCCGACCCCGCGCCGCTGGGCGGGTCCGCCGACACCGGGACCGTGGCGCAGGTGCTGACCGGGCTGGTCGAGGAGCACGACGCCGTGCGGGTCGGCGGTGCGGAGACCGGGGTGGCCGCCGCGATCGCGGGCGCGCTGCGGGTGTTGCCGCACGCGGTGACGCGCGAGCGGGTGTGGACGACGTTCCTGGCGGCGACCCCCGGCAACCCCCGGCTGCGGCGGGTCACCGGGCCGTGGCCGGAGCCGTTGCGCGGCACGCCCACGGCCGAGCGGGTCGACCGGTGGCTGGATGGCAAGCTGGCCGCGCTGTCCGTCGCGGACGACGGTGACGACGCCGCCGCCGTGCGGTGGCTGGCGGGGCACGTGCGTGAACCCGCCGCCGTGGACCGCTACCGCTCGCTGCCCACGATCGGCGCGCTGGTGGCGTCGGTGGTGGAGAACGAGTTGTGGCGCTTGGGGTTCGACCAGGTGTGGCCGGCGATGCTACGCGGCGACGAGCGGGTCCTGCGGCCGGAGAACGAGCCGCAGCTGATCTCGTGGCTGATCGGGAACGCGCCGCGGGCGGTCGAGTGGCTGTGCGGCACCGCCGCCGGGTTGGCCGACGAGTTCGCCGACACCGTGTTCGGCCTGCTGGCGCGGAAGGTGCCCGAGGGGCTGGGCCTGCCGACGACGGACCCGGTGTGGTTCGACCGGTCGGTCGAGCTGGCCCGCAGGCGGTGGCCCGCGGTGGCCGACCGGGTGGCGTTCGCGCGGTCCGTGGTGGTCGCCGACGTGCGTGAGCTGGGGCCGTGGTTCACGGCGTTGGGCCTGGACCGCCACGACCCGGACCTGGCCGACCTGTTCCCGGTCTCCTTCGAGGACGTGGTGGACGAGGTCGCCGGTGGTGGTGATCTCGGGCCGCTGAGCGAGCGGTTCCTGGCCACCCCGGCCTCGGCCGAGACCCTGGTCCGCCTGGTGGAGGCCGTGCCGCCGCTGTCCCCGGCGGTCGCGGTGTCCTGGGTGCGGCGGGTGGGCGCGGAGTCCGAGCGGCGGCAGGTGTTCCGGGCCGTGCTGGGGCGGCACCGCTTCGCCGGGCAGGCGTCGGCGTGGTTGCTGGCCGCGCTGGAGTCCACTGAGGACGACGAGGTGCGGGACGTCGTGGCCTCGCTGGGCGCGGGCGCGTTCGGGGGCAAGGAACAGCCGTCGCTGGAACTGGCGTTGGTGTGCACGGAGATCGCGGCGCGGTCGGCCGAACCGGCGAACGGCTTCGCGGTGTACCTGGACGTGGTGGGCGGCGAGCTGGAGCAGCGGCACGACCGCGAGGCCGAGCTGACCGAGGCGGTCCACCGGCTCGAACAGGACTACCGCGCGTTGTTCGACGAGTACAAGGCGGCCGAGAAACGCAGGCGCTCCTCCAAGCCGCGCAAGCAGGAGGCCGAGGAGCCGGTCGAGCAGGAGACCGAGGAGTCGAGGCCCAAGCACGCGGTCGACTACGGCCGTCGGGTGTTGTTGTGGCGCAACGTGCGTGTCACCGCGCTCGTGCTCGTCGTGGTCCTGGTCGCGGTCGCCCTGGCTGTGTTCGTCGATGGCATGTTCCACTGAGTGATGCGGGGATCGCATGGAAGCCGCTGAGGCCGCGAAGCAGGTCGAGGACCTCACCCAGGGGGCCGTGCACGAGCTGACCGCCGTGCACCGCGGGTCGGGGTCGCCGCGCACCCACCTGGCCCACCTGTCGGCGCTGTTCGACGTCGCGACCCGGCAGGCGCGGCAGGTCGTGGACGGCAGGCCCGTGGAGGTGGGCGCCGAACTGTGGCGGCTGCGCGAACCCGGGATGCTGCGGGCGGTGTGCGAAGTGCCGATCGCCCAGCCCGGTGGAGTGCTGGCGCTGCTGCCGGTGGCGATCACGTGGGGCTTGTTGGGCGTGGCCGAGGCGATGTACCTGACCGGCGACCTCGGCGCGGACCCGAACCAGCGCCCACCGTTCTTCGCCTACTGGCTGAGCCTGCCGCTGCCGCTGAGCCCGCTGCTGCTGTCGCTGCTGATCGTGGTCACCGTGGTGATCTTGATGTTCCGGTACGTCAAGCCCGCCCGGGAACGCAGCCGCGCCGAACGTGCCGACGGGATCGTCCACCGGCTGGAGGTCGCCTTGGTGGAGCCGTTGGCGGTGCTGTGGGACGCGCGGCTGGCGACCGAGCAGGGTGAGCAGACGCGGCGGCTGGCGGTGGAGCTGACGTCGGCGGCCCGGCGGTTCGGCGGCGCCGCCGAGCGGCTGGACGCGGCGGTGGCCACCGTGGAACGCCTGGGGGACGCGGTGTCCCGGCTGCTGGACGGCCTGCCGCACCTGGGCGCGCACGTGACCCGGCTGGCGGACGTGGAGCAGCGCATCGGGCGGGGCGCGGAGGTGCTCGAGGTGGCGGTGCGGCCGGTGGCCGAGCTGGTGGGGGAGGTGAGCCGGGCGGCGTCGTCGGCCGGCGCGGCCGTCGTGCGGGCGGAGGACGTGCTGGCGCGGGCGGACACCGTCGTCGGCGAGGCCCGGTCGGTGTCCGCGGTGACGGCGGGGCACCGCGAGGCGGTCGGGTCGGCGGAGCAGCCCTTCGCGGCGGCTGCGGCGCTGGTGGAGTCGGCGGCGCGGGACCTTGGCGCGGCTACCGGGACGTTGCACGAGACCAGCAAGCACCTGCGGACGGCGATCCGCGAGGCCAACTGGATGGCGATGGTCGCGGACGGCTTGCACGCCACCAACGGCACGCACGTCCTCGACGAGTTCCCGCCCGAAGCACCGGTCACGGGGCCGTCGTCACCGGCCGCCGGGCCAGGGGCGTCCGTTGTCGGGCCGGGGTCGTCGGCCGCCGGGCCGGGGTCGTCCGGTGTCGCGCCGGGGTCGTCGGTTGTCGCGCCGGGGTCGTCCGTTGTCGGACCGGGGTCGTCGGTTGCCGAGCCGGCGTCGGCGGCACCGGGGCCGGGGGAGGGGCGGCCGGCGTGAGGCGGCGGGTGCGGCGGGAGAGCGATGGCGGGCTCGGGTCCGCCGGGTGGCTGTTCGCCGAGCTGGCGCTGGTGCTGGTGGTGATCGCGTTCGGCTCGGAGCTGCCCCCGGCACGGCAGGCGGTGCCGACGCCGTCGCCCTCGCCCGGTACGACCACCACCGCCGCGCCGTCCCCCGGCGTGCAGCAGGAAGGGCTGGTGCTGGAGTCGGTCGTGTTCTTCGTGGACGTCCCGCCGGGCGGCGCGGGCGTGCTGGACGCGTTCCGCCGCGAGATGGACGGCCGGGTGCTGCCCGACCAGCGCATCGGCCTGGTGCAGCTGTTCGGCGTGCCGCGCGGCTCGGTCAGCGGGCCGGACGTCTCGCGCGAGCTCATGCGGGCTGTGGTGGGGCAAGTGCCGAAACTGCCGCGCGAGCAGCAGATCCGGCCGTTCCTCGGCGACGAAGGCGGTCCGGGAACGGTCAAGGTGGAGCTGTTCCTCATGACGGGGTCCGGGTGATCGGCGTCCTGGACGGCTACGGCGGGCCGCTGACCGGCCGGGTCGTCGCCGCGCTGGGACCCTCGGCCCGCGTCGCCGCGAAGACCGAGATCACCGCCGGCTTCGACTGCCTGGTCGTGGTGCTGCCGCTGCGGGCGCGGACGATCGCCGACACCACCCTGGACGTCGTGTCGGCGCTGGGCTCGGTGGCGAGCGACCGATCGATGGTGGCGGAGTTCCGCACCGGGATCGTGCTGGTGTGGGCGGCGCTGGACCACCACCGGCTGGAACTGGCCGCGCCCCGCGTGGTCGCGAACGCGGCCGTGGTCGAAGCCTGGAACGCCGCCCCGCTGCTGCTGGGCACCGCCTGGTCCCGCGAACGCGCCCGCCACGCCGACGAGTCCGCGGCGGCCCGGTCGCGCAGTGACGCCCTCCGCCGGCTGGTGCACGCGACCACGCACCGCGATGTGGACGGCGTGTCCCTACCCGGTGTGTGCACGCACGTGGCGGCCCTCGACCCGCGCCACGTGCACGCCCTGGCCGTCCGCGTGGCCGCCGACCGCTGGACGGGGGCGGCCTCGGTGCGCGCCGCCGTCAGCCTGCGCCGGTCGGCCGACTGAACATCGGATCATCCGCCAAATCGATTCCGGCTGATCGGCTGGACCTTTTCGCCGCCTGACCCTTGGGGCGGGGTGGAATTTTGAGTACAGTTCACCGTGTTTTCGTGCACTTCTGCTCATCCACCTGTCACAGAATGATCGGAAACCCTGCGATGCGACCACAGTCCGGTTCATCCAGACCACGACGGCTGCTCGTGGCCGCCCTGGCCGCACCCCTGCTCACCCTCGGCCTGTCCGCTCCCGTCCAGGCCGCCACCACCACCCTCGGCACCCTCACCGCCACCAGCCAGAACGGCTCGACGGTCACCCTCACCGCCGGCGCCGACCAGGTCCGGGTCAGCTTCCTGCAACCCGACGTGTTCCGGCTGCACCTCGCGCCCGGCGGCGCCTACACCGACCCCGGCAACGGCAAGATCCTCACCGGCACCAACTTCGGCGCCGTGCCGGTCACGGTCAACGACGCGGGCACCTACCAGAAGATCGAAACCGCCTCGGTCGTCCTGCGCGCCTACAAGTCACCGCTGAAGTTCGCGCTGTACAAGAAGGACAACACGACCCTGCTGTGGGCCGAGTCCTCCGGCTTGTCGTGGGGTGACGGCCAGGCACGGCAACGCCTGACCCGCCAGGCGGATGAGCAGTTCTACGGCACGGGCCTCCGGCTGGGCACGTGGGCGCTGCGCGACCTGACCGTCCCGGTGGCCATCGACAACCACTGGAACGAAGGGGACAACGCCAGCCCGGCCCCGTTCTACATGTCCACCAACGGGTACGGCGTCGTGCGCAACACGTGGGCGCCGGGCAGCTACGCGTTCGGGCCGACCGTGCAGACCACGCACAACGAGAACCGGTTCGACGCCGTGTACTTCGCGGGCGGCCTCAAGGACGTCCTCGACCGGTACACCGACGTGACCGGCAAGCCGTTCCTGGCCCCGATCTACGGCTTCGAGATGGGCCACGCGGACTGCTGGAACAGCAGCAGCCCCACCTACACCGGCACCAAGAACCGGGCCGACCACGTGCGCACCCCGGACGTGATCAAGTACGCCGACCAGGCACGGGCGGCGGACATGCCGTCGGGCTGGTTCCTGCCCAACGACGGGTACGGCTGCGAGTACGTCGACCTCCCGCAGACCGTCACCGCGTTGAAGGACAGGGGTTTCCGGACCGGCCTGTGGACGCAGCGGTCGCTGTCCAACATCGGCTGGGAGGTCGGCACCGCCGGCACCCGGATGGTCAAGACCGACGTGGCGTGGGTCGGCGGCGGCTACCAGGGCGCGTTCGACGGCGTGGCGTCGGCGGTCGCCGGCATCGAGAACAACAGCGACGCCCGGCGGTTCGTGTGGACCGTGGACGGCTGGGCCGGGACCCAGCGCAACGCCGTGGTGTGGACCGGTGACACCGAAGGCGACTGGAACAACATGCGCTTCCACGTCCCGGCGATCACCGGCGCCGGGTTGTCTGCGCTGAACTACGCGGCCGGCGACGTGGACGGCATCTTCGCGGGCAGCCCCGACACGTACTCCCGCGACCTCCAGTGGAAGGCGTTCACCCCGGTCATGATGTCGATGTCCGGGTGGGGCCCGACCAACCCCTCCGCCGGGTACAACGACAAGCAGCCGTGGCGGTTCGACGCGGCGCACCAGGCGATCAACCGCAAGTACCTGAAGCTGAAGATGCGGCTGATGCCGTACTTCTACACGATGTCGCGGGTGGCGCACGAGACCGGCGTCCCCACGACGCGGGCGATGGTGCTGGAGTACCCGAACGACCCGGTCGCGCGCGGCAACGCCGTGTCCCAGCAGTTCATGGCGGGCGACTCGTTCCTGGTCGCCCCGGTCACGTCGGCCGGCACCACGCGCAGCGGGATCTACCTGCCCGCGGGGACGTGGACGGACTACTGGACCGGCACGGTGTACCAGGGTCCGGGGACCTTCGACGGGTACAGCGCCCCGCTGGACCGGCTGCCGCTGTTCGTGCGCGGCGGGGCGATCGTGCCGATGTGGCCGCAGATGAACCACAGCGGCGAGAAGCCGAAGACCCCGATCACGTTCGACGTGTACCCGCGCGGGAACTCGTCGTTCGAGCTGTACGAGGACGACGGGGTGACCCGGCAGTTCGCCTCGGGCTCCTACGCGAAGCAGAACGTGACCGTGTCCGCGCCTTCGAGCGGGACCGGCAACGTCACCGTCACGGTGGGCGCGTCGAACGGCTCTTATACCGGCAAGCCCGCTTCGCGCGGGTACGAACTGGCCGTGCACGTGGCCGGCGCGCCGTCGTCGGTGACCCTCGGGTCCACCACACTGACCCGGTACACCACGCAGGCCGAGTACAACGCGGCGGCGACAGGCTGGTACTTCGCCGGCGGGGTGCTGAACGTGCGCACCGGCGGCCAGTCCACGTCGTCGCCGTTCACCGTGACGGCGACCAGCGCCACCTTGCCCACGCCCCAGGCGATCCCGGCTCCGCAGCCGCCTGCCAACGGCATCTACACGTTGTCCAACAACGGTTCCGGCTTGGTGGCCGACGTGCCCGCCAGCTCCACCACGGCGGGCACGCAGCTCATCCAGTACTCCTACCACGGCGGCAACAACCAGCGGTTCCAACTGACCGCACAGACCGACGGGACCTACGAGATCCGCAACGTCGGCAACGGTCTGTGCGCGGGAGTGTCCGGCAGTTCGACCGCGTCGGGCGCGGCGGTAACCCAGCAGACCTGCAACGGCGCGGACAACCAGCGCTGGCGCATCAGCGGAACGGCGGACGCGTATGCGTTCAAGGCCAAGCACAGCAACCTGAGCCTCGCCCCGACCGGGACGGGTTCGACGAACGGTCTCGTGCAGGTGGCCGACACCGGAGTCGCTTTGCAGAGGTGGACCCTGCGGTAACACCCGGCCGACGGCGGACGGCCCCTGCCAGTCCGCCGTCAGCCGGCCGCTAGACGAGTAATGCGTACAGAGGCACAGGCCACGCGCTTTTCGAAGGGCTCGCGCAGCAGACCTCCCAACTTGGGCTTCTTCCGTCATCCCCGTATGGCCTGCCCGA